>NZ_JBDXMW010000018.1:0-52344 GCF_039939215.1 Marinomonas sp. 5E14-1
CAGTAGGCGGACTCGAACCGCCACGCCTTTCGGCAACGGATTTTGAATCCGTCGTGTCTACCAATTCCACCACACTGGCCTTGAAAAAGGTGATGGGTATTTTATGACTTTTTCTTTAAGTGTCAATCGTTTAAAAGGAAAATATACAGATTAAATCACAGGTAGAGTCAATTTATTGATCCCATAACGTCTTTCGCCCAGATCATTGCATCTAGGAACGATCGGTTTAGGTTTGCAAGTTGTTCGGGTTTCATGGCTTGCATTTTTTCCCAGTCTTGATTCTCACAAAGTAATGTTTGACTGAGATAATCGCCTAACTCACCAGTTTGGTGGATTATGGAGTCAAGCATATTTCTCTCTAAGGCTATTTGACTCAAGGCGCTCTTTTTTTCCAAATTAAGCATAGCGTCAATGCCAGACATTAAACCGACCATAAAAGCAGAATCAGTATTTCTGGATCGATTCCTTTCTGCAAGTAACTGACAGCAGCGTCCACGCGTTAGTAGCACTTTAAGTAGTGATGGTGGCTGAGATGTAGACGATGTCATTGTGATGAGTAGAGCCCATTTTTTAAGTTGGTTAAGACCTAAGTAAACAACGGCTTCTTTAATTGAAGTGACTTTTCTTGGCATGCCACAAATAGGGCTGTTTAAAATCCGAAGCAATTGATAAGAGAGCTTGGGGTTTTTTGTAACAAGTTCGGTGATGTTTTCGATGCTTATGTCTTTATTTTGAAGCGCTTTCAATAATGTGATGGCGCTTTGAGTTGCTGAGCTAATCTTTTTGCCCTTAATTATTTCTGGACGTTGTAGAAAGTACCCTTGAAATAGTTCGAAACCAAGTTGTGTACATTGTTCGAACATTTCAGCGTCTTCAATTTTTTCAGCTAATAAAGTAATACCTTTACTTTTTAAATCTGCGATTTCTTTTGCGTATTGGTTTGGTGGTGTTGACAGAACATCGACTTTTACAATGGAAACCCAAGGTAAAAGAACTTGATAATCAGCACTGAATTGATAATCGTCTAAGGCAAACTGATAGCCAGCGGCTTGCCATTTTTTTAATGCGTCTAAGAAGTCTGGAGTTAATGTTTGGTCTTCAAGAATTTCAATATATACAGAGCCTGGATTTATTGGAAAAAAAGCATCAGACAACATGAGGTCTGTGGTCATGTTGATAAAAAATGGCTTGTTAAGTTGGGCGCCGATTTCAGTAATGCCAATGCATAAATTCACCAAAACTTGGCTTGTTGCTGTTTCGCCATCAGTAACATTGGCATTCTCTGTATTTTTATCTCGAAATAGCAATTCGTACCCAAAAATCTCCTTCGATTTTTTTAAGATAGGTTGTTGAGCCATCATAAGATCATCTAAAGCGCTTGGAAATTCCATCGATGTACTTCTTACCTGTAAAGTAGTTGCATATGTTTTAACCTTTAATCAAAACATATTGTTTCGTAGAGCCATAGCACTAGAATTCGGACTTTTGTAGCTTTATGTACGAAAATCTCCGTGCTTAACAAAACTATGGATTTCAGTTGACACTCAAATAAAGTGCTCATAAAATTCTGCGCTGTTCGATGGGGCTATAGCTCAGCTGGGAGAGCGCTTGCATGGCATGCAAGAGGTCTGCGGTTCGATCCCGCATAGCTCCACCATTGAATACAAAACTCTTAAGTCAATTCCCCGATCCAATTACTTTCCCTGAATGAATTCCTCATATTTGTTGCTTCTAGAATGTTTGATTGCCTTCAAACATTAAGTTGATTCCCAGTGATCTTTTACCTAAGCCATATTGTTTAGTATTGTGTGAGCTACTTAAATAAATCGAGCTGAGACTTCTTATGAACGCACAATTAGCATCAATTTCCTTGTTGAAATGTCAGTCTTATATTGATGGCAAATGGCAAGAGGCAGAATCTGGTAATACCTTTGCCGTGACGAATCCAGCGAATGGTGAGCACATTATAGATGTGGCCGATTTAGGAACCGAAGAAACCATCTTGGCAGTAGAAGCGGCTGCAAAAGCTCAAAAAAGCTGGCAGGCATTAACCGCCAAAGAGCGTACAACCCTGCTACGTCGTTGGAATCAACTCATTCTCGATAACCAAGATGATTTAGCAAAACTAATGACTTTAGAGCAAGGCAAGCCACTGGCAGAGGCCAAAGGGGAAGTAGTCTATGGCGCTTCTTTTATTGACTGGTTTGCCGATGAAGCACGTCGTTTATATGGCGATGTGATCCCCACCTTTGCTAATGATCGTCGTGTCTTAACCATCAAACAAGGTATTGGTGTGGTTGCGGCCATTACACCGTGGAACTTCCCCATCGCCATGATCACCCGTAAAGCCGGTCCTGCTTTGGCGGCAGGTTGTACTATTGTGATTAAGCCGTCTGAGGAAACGCCTTTGTGTGCTTTGGCTTTGGCCGAATTAGCTCATCAAGCTGGCATTCCTGCTGGTGTGTTGAATGTGGTTGTAGGTAAAGATTCTAAAGCCATTGGTGGCGTACTGACCAGTCATCCAACCGTTCGCAAATTGAGCTTCACAGGTTCAACGCCAGTGGGCAAATTGTTGTTGTCTCAGTGCGCACAAACCGTCAAACGGACCTCAATGGAATTAGGTGGCAATGCGCCATTTATTGTGTTTGATGACGCGGATTTAGACGCGGCAGTTGAAGGAGCCATTGCTTCAAAATACCGCAATGCAGGTCAAACTTGCGTGTGTGCCAACCGAATTCTTGTGCAAGATGGCATTTACGATGCTTTTGCAGAAAAGCTTGCGGCGCGAGTGGCGACCTTTAAAACCGGAGAAGGATTTAAGGATGGTGTGACCATTGGTCCACTGATTAATCCAGCCGCTATCAGTAAAGTTGAAGAATTAGTACAAGACGCTGTGAACAAGGGCGCGAAGAGATTACTTGGTGGTGCAAAAGCCAGCGAGGCTGGTGCGCAATTTTTTGAGCCAACTATCCTCACTGATGTTACCCGTGATATGGAGATTTTCTCTAATGAAATTTTTGGCCCTGTTGCACCATTGTTTCGTTTCAGCACAGAAGAAGAAGCCGTTACATTGGCGAACGATACGCCATTTGGTTTAGCGGCTTATTTCTACACTCAAAATATCAGCCGCACTTGGCGTATGGGTGAAGCTTTGGAATATGGTTTAGTGGGTATTAATGAAGGTCTTATCTCAAATGAAGTGGCGCCTTTTGGCGGCATGAAAGAATCCGGAAGTGGACGTGAAGGATCTAAATACGGCATTGATGAATACGTCGAAATCAAATACCTATGCATGGGCGGTTTGGCGTAAGCCTCACTGCGTTTTTCGTCTACATGAAATGTCTTCTTTTTTGAGCCTTGCAGGGTTAGGCTTATTTCGGTTGTTTCTTTGAAATAGTAGGATTTGTAAATGTTTCAACTTTATACAGGTAATCGGCTAGAGGATTTGGCCGTATTGCTTGCTAAGATTTTATCTGTCTCTCCGCCAGAAAACCCATTTGATGACGAGTATATTTTGGTGCAAAACCCTGGGATGGCTCAGTGGTTGAAGATGTTTCTAGCTCAGTCTCATTCTATTTCAGCAGGTTTTTCTTTCCCGTTACCATCTACTTTTGTTTGGCAGACCTTTGCCCAAACGCTGAGTGATATTCCATCACAAAGTGAGTTCAACAAGCCTTTCTTAGTCTGGCGTTTGATGCGCCTTTTAGACTCTCGTTTAAGTGACCCTGAATTTCAGGCATTACACTGGTATTTAGAAGAAGATGATACGCAAGTTAGGCGCTTTCAACTGTGTAGCAGCATTGCCGATATTTATGACCAATACCTTGTTTATCGACCAGATTGGATCAAAGCGTGGGAAAGTGACGACCAAAGCGATCCTGCGTTAAACGCCTTATTTGAACAGCAGCCTTGGCAAGGTATTTTATGGCGTGATTTAGTCGGTGACATCAGCGCACAAGGCACGTCTTTGTATCACCGTGGTAACTTGATTGAAGCGCTGCAAGACGCGTCGCAGTCTTCAGCTCGCCCCGTTGATATCCCACAGCGTATTTTTATTTTTGGTGTTTCTTCTTTGCCTCCGAACACGCTGGAGTCGTTACGCGTTTTGGCGGTATCTGGTTGGATTGATGTGCATTTATTTCTGCAAAACCCTTGTCGTTTTTATTGGGGCGATGTGGTGGACAAACACTATTTAGGCCGAGAAATAAAACGCCAAACGCTTAAACCAGGATTAAGTACAGACACCTTGCATCTTGATGCGAACCCTTTACTGGCAAGTTGGGGGCGTTTAGGGCGAGATTACATTGCTCAGCTACAAGAAATGGCTGACAACGAAGTTGAGATATTTGAAGACTACCAACGTCCAGAATCAAACGGTTTGTTGCAATGGGTTCAGCAAGATGTGTTAACGCTTGAAAACCATGGCGCGGAGCAAGAACGAGACAGCGCAATGACCAGTGCGGAATACCGGCATGTTATTGCACAAGATGACCAAAGTATCCGTATGCACCTTTGCCACAGTGCTTTGCGTGAAGTGGAAGTTTTGCATGATCAGCTGTTGGACATGTTTGAGAAAAATCCGGAACTGACACCGAAAGACGTGATTGTCATGTTGCCAGACGTGAACACGTACAGCCCTTTTGTAAAAGCCGTTTTCGGTGGTCAAAAGCGGACTTTTGAGCAAAACGATAAGCAGATTCCGTTTGCCTTAATTGACCAATCTGGCGGCATGGAAAACCCCATTGTTGACGCGTATTTGTATTTGCTTGGATTAGGCGAAAGTCGTTTTACCTTGTCTGAACTCATCAGTGCATTGGAAGTGCCTGCGGTATTGAATCGCTTTGAACTGACGCCAGAGGAATTGGAGCGTATTCGCCAATGGTCTACCGAAGTGGGCGTCCGTTGGGGGTTAGATGAGAAAACAGCGCAACAACATGACCTTCCCGCACAGGAATCTCATACTTGGCTTAATGGCGTACGACGTATGTTGCTTGGTTACGCCATGGGACACGATTATATTTGGCAAGGCACATTGAGCTACGGCGACGTTGAAGGGTTAGAAGCATCCGTTGCCGGTAAATTAGCAGAATTCCTTGTGGCAATTGATGATGCGCAATCTCGTCTGATGACATCGTTAACACCGAAAGAATGGGTGTCGACCTTGTATTATTTATCGAAGCGTTTCTTTTTGTTGGAAGAAGACGATTCGTTTGAAAAATTACTAAAAAACCAATTAGATACACTCACCAAACAATGGCAACAAGCACATTTTAATGACGCCTTGGATCAGCAAGTATTACGACAACTTTTGTCGCCGATGTTGCAAGAATCTCAAGGCGGGCAACGCTTTCTAGCTGGTCGCGTGAATTTCTGTACCTTGATGCCGATGCGCTCTGTGCCATTCAAAGTAATTTGTGTTTTAGGGTTAAACGAAGGCGATTACCCTCGCAGCGTCGCGCCAATGGGATTTGATCTCATGGTTGGGCAATATCGCAGTGGCGATCGAAGCCGACGAGAAGACGACAAGTATTTGTTCCTTGAAGCCTTGATGTCGGCCCGAGACTGTTTCTATCTCAGTTACGTTGGACGCAGTATTCAGGACAACAGTGAGAAGAACCCATCGATCTTGGTCAGTGAATTGTTGGAATACATAGGCCAGAGTTGCGTGTATGAAGGTGATCAATCGCTCATGCCAGACGACGCGCAAGCCGCCCTGTTGAAAAAACTGATTATCGAGCATCCATTACAACCTTTTAATGGTGCGTATTATTCTGAGTCACAACTCGCTGGCTCAACCCCAGAGCCTTACTTGTACAGTTATGATGAGCAATGGCTGCCAGCTTTGTTAAGTGTGAAAGCAGAAGAAAGCCATCAGGTCATTACGCAGTTGGCGAATTTAGAACAACCTCGTTTGGATTTAGCATTAGACGAAGTGTCACGGTTTATCAGTCATCCAGCGCGATACTTCACTCAACGTCGACTAAAAGCCTATTTGAGTTTAAGAGAAGAAGAGGAATTAGAAGACGAGCCTTTTGCTTTGGAGGGCTTAGCGGGATACAAGCTGAGAGAGGAATTGTTGCAGTCTATGTTGAAAGGCAACGAAGGCGAATTTGTTGAGCGATTGTCGTTAATGGGGGAGTTACCTTATGGCGCAATTGGGCGTTTGTCATTGCAAAATAGCCAGAATCAATGCCGAAGATTACTAAACGTTCTACAAGGTTACGCCTTGGAAGAATGCGAGCCTGTGGAAGTGTATTTGCCTCTAGACACATTGTTGTTGCAAGCGTGGTTGGATTTACCGACTGCAACAACGCGTTTGTCTTATCGTCTTGGGGATTTATCAGCTCATCAAAAAATGCAGTTTTGGATTGAACACTTGGCTTTGTGCGCCCAAGGCACACCAAAACAGCATCATTTTATTAACCTGACGAAAACAGGAAAGTTGCTTCAACAAGGTTTTATCATTCTTTCGCCAGAAGACGCCAAACAGCGCTTTTTAGAGATGTTGACGTTGTTGCAAACGGGCTTATGTCAGCCGCTCATTTTACCTGCTAAAAGCGCCGATGCGTGGTGCAAAAGTTTCTGTTCCAGTAAAGCGTCTGAAGACGCTGATATCGCGTGGGAGCAAGCGCTAAAAACCTATCAAGACAACAGCAGTGCGTTTACCAGCAGCGAAGTGGAAGACGCTTATTGGCAACGTTATTTCCCGAATTTGATGGAACATAAAGAAGTGTTTGTGAGCATGTGCGAACAAATTTGGTTGCCGATGCATCGTCATTTGGAGGTGCTCGAATGAGCCTTATTAGTGAACGCTCCACGTCCGAAAAAGTGACCACAGAAAAGCTCGACGCATTGTCGTTTCCATTGTTCGGTAAGCGCTTAATCGAAGCCAGCGCAGGCACAGGTAAAACCTACACCATTGCGAATTTGTATTTGCGGTTATTGGTGCCAATTGGAAAAGAGGGCGATTTAGACAAAGCGCTTACCGTTGATCAAATCCTCGTGGTGACGTTTACAGAAGCCGCCACAGCGGAATTGAAAGCTCGGATTCGTTCTCGAATTCGTGCCGCTCGCAAGGCGTTGCTGCTTATCAGTAGTGACAATGGCAAGGATAATATAAACAACATTCAAGACGCTTTTTTAGCGGATTGGATCGACCAAATGACGCCTGTACAACAAGCAGACGCGATTGAAAAACTGCTCTACGCCGAGAAACAAATGGACGAAGCAGCAGTGTTCACGATCCACGGTTTTTGTCAGCGCATGCTGAGCCAGAATGCTTTTGAAAGTCGCATGCTGTTTCAACAAACCATTGAGACCGATGAGCAAGCGCCTTTGTCATTGGCGGTAAAAGATGTGTGGCGCAGTGTGTTTTATCCAATGGATGATACCAAGGCGGCGTTAATTCAGCCGATTTGGTCGGGACCTGCTGCGCTGCAAAAAGACTTATCGTTATTGAATAATCAGCCAGACGCAAAATTGGCGGTGCCAGATTACGATTGGGAAAATGCCTTAACTCGCGCTCAACACATCATGGCGCAAGTAAAAACGACGTGGCTTGCTCACTCTCAAGACATTATCGACGCCTTAGAGCGCAGCGGCATTAAACGTACTTTCTGGAAAAAAGACCCAACGAAAGACATTCAAGCGATGACACAATGGGCTCATTCGCCTCGTTTTGAATTAGACAAAAGCCTCGAAAAATTCGACTCCAATGAACACGCTTCACGCCTTAGTAAAAATGGTGAATTGCCTGCCCATGAATTCTTTGGCTTGGTGCAATCCCTGCGGGAAAGTTTCCCAGATTCTGGACGATTAAAAGCCGTGTTGCTGGCGCAGTTGTGGACAAAAACACAAGAGCGTATGACTCGCTGGAAACGCAGTACGCAATCTCTGACGTTTACCGATTTACTGACGTCTCTTGATGTGGCGTTATCGAAGGATGAAGCAGGCAAGTTAGCGGAACGCATACGACACCTTTACCCTGTTGCGATGATCGACGAGTTTCAAGACACGGATGCGGTGCAATATCGTATTTTCTCGACCATTTATCATTCAGCGGACACTAACCAAAATGCCCTTGGCTTGATTATGATTGGTGATCCGAAACAGGCGATTTACGCGTTTCGTGGTGCGGACATTTACACCTATTTGGCGGCTAAAAAACATGTTCATGGTGTGTATTCTTTGGCGACCAATTACCGATCGTCGGCGACCATGATTCAATCGGTGAATGGTTTGTTTAGCACACAAGACAATCCCTTTCGAGTGTCGGGCATTCCTTTTGTGGAAGTGCAAGATCGAGGCATAAAAGGTCGTTTTACTCGCCAAGGTGAGACGCAAGCAGCGCTGCAGTTTTTGTATCAACACACGGACGAACCCGTTTCCACAAAAGATTATCGCACCTCAATGGCAGACTCTTGCGCCGCACATGTCCATGAGCTTTTACTAGAAGGAAAAGAGTTAGAAGGACAAGAATTAGAAGGGCAAGAGGCAGAAAGACAAAACGCAAGCGCCTTGATTGGCGAAGAAGGTGTGAGACCAAAAGACATTGCACTCTTGGTGACCAACTTCAGCCAAGCCAATGCGTTAAAAGACGCTTTACGCCAACGTGGCATTGCCAGTGTGTATTTGAGTGATAAAGGCTCGGTGTTTGAAACCGTAGAAGCGCGTGAATTGCTTATTGTGTTAACGGCGATTTTGTCGAACGGGCAAGAGGTTAAATTACGTTCAGCCTTGGCAACAGGGTTAGTGGAATGGACGTTAGAAGAGCTTGATACGCTCAATCATGACGATGTGGTGTATGAGAAGTGGGGACAAGCTTTCCGCCATTATCTTGAGGTTTGGGACAAACAAGGCTTGTTGCCTATGTTACGGGAATTCATGCAAGACGTTTCCTTAGCCAGCAATATGTTGAGTTATTTGGGTGGTGAACGACGTCTAACTGATTTCTTGCACCTCACTGAAAAACTCCAACAAAAATCCCTTGAACTGGATTCAAAAGAGGGCATTTTACGTTACCTTAAATTGGCGATTCAGAACCCAAACGGTAACAGTGACGAGCAAAAAATCCGTTTAGAAACCGACGCGGAATTGGTGCGAATTGTCACCATTCACAAGAGTAAAGGTCTGGAATACCCCATTGTGTATTTGCCATTCGCCTTTATGCCGTATCGAGATCAAGACACTTCCGCTCTGTATCACGACAATCAAGAGCAGTTGTGGATTGCCGTGGACCCAGACGAAGAACAAAGTGAGCAACACAAAGAAGAATTGTACGCCGCCGAAATACGCTTAGCGTATGTGGCGTTAACACGTTCTAAAGAAGCGTGTTTTATTGGCGCGATGGAAGTGGGTAAAAAGTCCACCAAAACCCGTGGCGCGATGTGTGATGTGCATTTAAGCGGCGTTGGTGCGTTAGTAGCAGAAGGTGAGCCATTAGATGCGGGGGAATTGTACGCAAGCCTTGAGCGTTTTTGTGGACGTTATTCTGCTGAGCAAGTAAAGCTGGTGGATTTACCAGATGAGCCAAAAACGTTACCTCGATACGAAATGGCGCAAAGCAAGCCGAGTTCACCGAGCGCCCGAACCTTTTCAGGTCGAGTAGAGCGAGATTGGTGGGTGGGAAGTTATTCGTCTTTGGTGGTGGAAGAAAAAGATCATCATGATGAAAGCGTGCCAGGGTTGGACGAAATGACCAAGGCGTCGGAGCCTTTGGTTGATGTCATAGAAAGCGCGGAAGAGTCGCCAGCGCAGACGCGTTTTACGTTTCCGAAAGGGGCGAATCCCGGGACTTTCTTGCATGACACGTTAGAAGGAAAAGCCTTACACGATGTGCTGCCAGATCCGACGTTCAAAGATTTATTGAAAAACAGTCATCATTCCTTAATGGCGGAGTTTTATGATCGCCAAGGCTTTGCTGAATGGCAAACGGTGTTAGAAGACTGGTTGCCAGACATGATAAACACGGAACTCATGGACGGCATGAGTTTAGGGCAATTGCCTGCAAAAGCGTGTCGTAAAGAGTTGGAGTTTTTCATTCCAGTCGGTGGTATGAATGCTTTGCAATTGGATCGAATTTCAAGGGAATACGATGCGGTGTCGCGTGTTGCGCCAGCGATTCAAGATCGACCATTGAAAGGCATGTTGAAAGGCTTCATTGATTTGTTGTTTGAATGGGAAGGTCGTTATTACGTATTGGATTACAAATCGAATTATTTGGGCGATTCTTTTGCTGACTACGAGTCAGAAAACTTGATTCATGCCATGGCAGATCATCGATACGATTTGCAGTATCAGCTTTATACCTTGGCTTTGCATCGATTATTGAAACAACGTTTGCCAGAATATGACTACGATAAACACGTTGGCGGTGTGGCGTATTTGTTCTTACGAGGCATGGCGGTTGGGCAAAGGACAGGTATTTTCCAAACACGTTTGAGCTTGGCGCATGTAAATGCATTGGATGCTTTGTTTACGGGCCAGCCAGACTCGAAAACGCAAGGTTTGAGAGAAGAGCAACAAAACGACGAGGCGGTGCAATATGGACTTTTCTAATCAATTAGACCTTCTCGGCGCAATGGACGACAACGCAGTAAACACAGTCGACGAACCACTTCCAAACGCTGTGATGACCTTGGCTGAGTTACAGGAGCAAGGCGCATTGCGGGCCATAGATCGTCAATGGATCGAGCAATTAAGCCATCAAGTAAATGAAGCGTCGTTTGCTGTTTTGTTAGCGGGCGCCTTGTGTAGTGCGTATCTTGGTGCTGGACATATTTGTATTGATCTTGCGATGTTGTGGAAGAAACCACCTGAAGGGATCGATCAGCAAAGGCTTCATGATGCTTTGCTCGTTGCTGGCGTGACGAGTGCCGAGTCTTGGTGTGACGCGCTTGAATCCAGCGTTTTGGTGTCTATTGTGTCTAACGTTATTGCACCAAATGCCTCTGTTAGTGAGCGGCCATTGGTCTTGGTTGGAACGCGTTTGTATTTGTTCCGTTATTACCAATACGAGCAACAGGTTTTGCATTATCTACAAAGTCAGTTCAATGCTATGCCGTTTGGTGTGGACGGAGAGTTGCTTGGACAACTTTTTCCTGATTCGGCTTCTAGCAGTGGGGAATTTTCTACTGGAGAGAGGATTGTGGATTGGCAAAAAGTCGCTGTGGCGAATGCGGCAAGCTTGCCTTTTTCTGTCATCAGTGGTGGTCCAGGAACAGGGAAAACAACGACGGTGACTAAGTTGTTGGCTCTATTGGTGGCGCAGTCTTTTTCGTCGAATCAGGCGACAAAGTCGCTCCGTATTGAATTAGCCGCGCCAACAGGTAAAGCGGCGGCACGATTAACAGAGTCTATTTCTAAAGCCAAAGCGAGTTTGCCTTTAAATAATGAGATTAAGAAGGTGATTCCAGAACAAGCCAGCACATTGCATCGATTGTTAGGGAGTGACTTTGGTCGCAGTCGCTTTAAACACAACAAAGAGAATCCGCTGCATTTGGATGTGTTATTGGTGGATGAAGTGTCTATGGTGGATTTGCCTATGATGGCGAAACTGATCGACGCTTTGCCGCCTCACGCTCGTCTTATTTTGTTGGGAGACAAAGACCAACTTGCCTCAGTGGAGGCGGGCAGTGTGTTGGGGGATTTATCCTTTGGTATTGAAGACGTGTATTTCCAACCTGAATGGGCAGAACGTTTGGCCAATATAACAGGCGAAAATATAAGGCCGTTTGGTAATGCCTCTGCACCAAAAATTAGCCAAGCGTTGACCTTGCTTCGTACCAGTTATCGTTTTGATGCAAACAGTGGCATTGGTCATTTGGCAAAAACCATGAACGCAGGTGATGCGCAGGCTGTCTTGGCTTGCCTGCAAGCAGAACACAGCGATGTACATTGGCAAATACCGGAAGAAGGGCAAAAGAAAGCCGATATTCCTGCTTTGGCAAAAGGTTATGACGACTATTGGGAAGCGGTCAAAGTAGGCGGTGATATTGCCAAATTGTATGGCGTGTTTTCTCGTTATCAAATACTCACTGCTGTGCGTCAAGGCGAGTTCGGTGTGGAGAAAGTCAATGCGCAATTAGAGCAATATTTTTACCAAAGAGGGCGCATGAAAGACCCTCATGTTTGGTATCCTGGAAAAGCCGTTATGTTGACGCGAAATGACGCCGCATTAGGTTTATTTAACGGAGATATTGGGCTTTGTATGCCAGACGAGTCGCAACGATTACGAGTTTGGTTCATGCAACCTGATGGCTCGTTTACCGGTTTATTGCCAAGCCGACTGAGTGAATTTGAAGTGGTTTTCGCCATGACAGTGCACAAGTCCCAAGGCTCAGAATTCGAGCGAGTTGCCTTGCTATTGCCAACCACGCCATCGCCAGTGCTCACTAGAGAGCTTCTCTATACAGGCATTACTCGCGCCAGAAAAGTATTTACCTTATGGGGCGGAAGCGGTTTGATTCGCACCGCAACACAAACGAGAATCGAAAGGTATTCTGGATTAATGGAAGCGTTGTGGGGCCATTAGGTTTTTGTATGCCAATGAATGTCTCAAGTATTTTTTACTTGATTTCGCCGCTTTTGGCACCATTAATAAAGACAGTTTTTAAATTATCGTGTCGGATGATTCTTGCGCTTGCTGTTTTGTGCTAGTGTAAGCGCAAATTTCGATACGATGTTATGTAGGATAGAGTAATCAGTAATGGCTAAAGAAATTGTTTTAACCGGTGTTACTACGACAGGTACGCCACATCTGGGTAATTATGTGGGCGCGATTCGTCCTGCGATTGAAGCAAGTCGTCAGGATAATACTGAGTCTTACTTTTTCTTAGCGGATTACCATGCTTTGATTAAATGCCAAGACCCTGAGCGTGTTAAGCAATCTAGATTAGAAATTGCCGCCACTTGGTTAGCGTGTGGTTTAGACACTGATAAGGCAACGTTTTACCGTCAATCTGATATTCCTGAAATTGCCGAGTTAAATTGGTTGCTGACCTGTGTGACAGCGAAAGGTTTGATGAACCGTGCTCATGCTTACAAGGGGGCGGTGGATGAAAACGTGGCGAATCAGCAAGACCCTGATTTCGGTATCACCATGGGGTTGTTTTGTTACCCAGTTTTGATGGCGGCGGATATTTTGGCGTTTAATGCGAACAAAGTGCCTGTTGGCCGTGACCAAATTCAGCACATTGAAATGGCCCGTGACATTGCAGGTCGATTTAACCATTTATTTGGTGAGCATTTTGTTCTACCTGAAGCGGTAGTAGGTGAAGAAGGTTCTATCTTAAAAGGCTTAGACGGCCGCAAGATGAGTAAGAGCTACAACAATACGATTCCGTTGTTTGATACAGAGAAAAAATTGCAAAAAGGAATTAATAAAATCAAAACCAACCTTTTGGAACCTGGTGAAGCGAAAGACCCAGATGACTCTGTTGTTTTTGATGTTTATAAATCCTTTGCTACGCCTGAACAAATTACAGAAATGCGCCAAAAGTTTGCGGATGGGATTGCATGGGGAGAGGCGAAAAAGGAACTTTTTGCTTTAGTGAACGGTCAACTTAGCGGGCCAAGAGAAAAATATTTAGAACTAATGGCAAACCCTTCTCATGTGGAAGACGTATTACAAGCAGGTGCAGAAAAAGCCAGAGCTCGTGCGCGAGCAATGATTGCAGATTTGCGTAATGCAGTAGGTTTAGTGAACTTCAAATAATAACTTTTTAAAGGAGAGTTTTGTGAGAACAACCGTATTTGCCATGTTTATGGCGTTTGTTTTAGCGATAGGTGCCGGTGGTTACAGTGCCGATGTCCAAGCTAAAAAGTTCGGTGGTGGTAAAAGTTTTGGAAAAAGCTTTTCTATCTCAAAGTCTAAAACGTCATCTGCTGCAACAACAGGAGCTGCATCTACTACGAAAAAGTCAGGCTTCTTAGGCGGTCTAGGCGGTGGTTTGTTAGGTGGGTTACTTGTTGGAGGTTTGTTCGCCAGCCTAATGGGCGGCGCTTTTGAAGGCATTTCTTTCGGTGACATCTTGTTGTTCGCTTTGATTGGCTTCCTAGTTTATAAGTTTTTCATCGCGCCAAAACGTCGTGCTGCTGAGCAGGCTGCTGGAAATGGTATGTTCCGTGAGATGCCAGGCCAAATGGGGGGGCACTCTCAGCCTTCACCAATGGGCGGAATCAGTGGTTTTGGCGGTCAGCCAGAAATTCAATTGCCACCAGGCTTTAACGAGCAAAGCTTTGTGAAAGAAGCAAAAGACCATTACATTACTTTGCAAAAAGCATGGGATGACAATAATTTTGATGAGATTCTAGATTATGTTAGTCCTGAACTTTATAACTTGTTGGTAACAGAACGAGCTTCTTATGGCGACGATAAGCCTCGCACCGAAGTTGTTTCGTTAATGGTTGAGATTGTTCGTGGTGAAATTGTTGGCTCTACAGCGTCTCTTTCTCTACAATTTTCTGGTTGGATCAAAGAAGGTGATGAAACATCTGATACGAATGAGATCTGGCATTTAGAGAAAAACATGGTAAATGTGAATAGTAACTGGACGATTGTTGGTATTCAGCAAGACAGTTAATTATTAGAGAATTAGTACTCGTAGACTCGTCATGGTGTGTTTTAAACTAGACAAAGCTCGTGATGAGTTCTACATTATTCTAAACAAATTGAATACGGATGTGAGCCATGTCTGAATTAGCGCCTATTAAAGAAAATGGGAAAGCCTTAGCAGAATCGCAAAAAGGTGAGTTGTTACAGTATCTGACGTTTAAATTGATTGACGAGACCTACGGGATCAACGTCATGCAGATTAAAGAGGTGCTTAGATATAGTGAAATTGCCCCTGTACCAGGTGCGCCTTCTTATGTACTAGGTATCGTTAACTTACGTGGTAATGTCGTTACTGTGGTTGATACGCGTGTTCGCTTCAGTCTACCTGAATGTACTATTACAGATGAAACTCGAATCATAATTATTGAACACGATGGCGAACAAATTGGTTTGCTTGTTGATGCCGTTCAAGAAGTATTTTATCTATACCAAAATGAGATAGAGCAAAGCCCAAGTGTTGGTAATGACGAAGCTTTGAAATTTATTCAAGGTGTTTACCAGAAAGAAGAAGAGTTGGTTATTCTGCTTGAGCTTGATCGTATGTTTGAGCGTAATGAAGCGCTTGGAATTGAAGCAATGTCTTAATACTCGTTTTAAGAACTCAGTATTTTAAACATAAAAAAACCATGCCATGGCATGGTTTTTTTATGTTCTGAATCATGTTGTACAGCTTAGTGCGTAAGACGTTATTTTTCCCAATAGGCTTCTTCGAGGCTGTCTTCTCTTTCTGGTAAACCACGAGATAAGCGTGATGCATTTTGTACCAGAATCTCGTAGCTAACTCGGTTTGAGTATTTACAAATCTGGGCAAAGGATGAATAAGTCAAGAATGGTGCTGAGTGTTTGCTGGAATTCGGGATGGTTTCCTTATGGAAGTGATTTGCTGAAATGTCATGTAATAACGCAGATAAAGCAGCGTCTCCAGCACCGTTTGTGTTGCGTATTTTCTCTGGCCCGCCCATATAAGGGTCAATGTGAGAAAAGACTTTAATTGGATTCTTACAGGTATTTCGTAGCATAGGGCGACTAAACTCCCAGCGATTGAAATCAGCTAAGCTGCCAGATTTTATGGGGTTGCTTGTTTCGCGCTTTTGTTCGTCATCGGTGTGGCCGCATAGATACATGCCATCTGGCCCTGCTGTCAGGAGCACAATGTCAACATGCTCTAGTATTGCATCTGCAGCTTGAAGTGGGTCTGAAAAGCCAGTGAGAGCTTCTGCTTCCAATTCATTCATCGCTAATACGTTGACATAGTTTTTGATAAGTTCAAGCAGCTCTTCTTTGTGCTCGTCTACTACATGCTTTGTGCCTAGGGTCAGCACGGTTGGCACATGATGATTATCAGCATATTTTAATGCTTGAATCATGGCCTGCTTGATTGGTTTACCTTGATGTCGCAATGGATATGCGCAAGTAACGAGTGCCGCACTGCCTGCAATAATATTTTCTGGAATGTGGTCTTTGTTTAAGTCATCCATATCCCCAGGAGCGATTGCAAAGGTTCTTTCGCCATCAGGTGTAATCAAGGTGATACCGCGACCAATATCGCCAGATACACCTTGTAAGTGATTCATATCAACTTTGCTGCTGGTGTGACAAATATAGTGATAAGCTGGTGAACCTAGGGTGATGTTAGCTGACATTACACCTAATAAAACAGATTTATCATCGGCAAGCACTGAGTAGTTATGGATTGTGTTGCCAATGGTGCCACCAGCAAAGTGGTCAGAAATACAGCCTTGATTTGTCAGTTCTCGATAAATTGCAGAGGCGTTGTCTGCATCAACAAGATTCGAAAGACCTTTTTGGATATTAAAATTTTCCAGAAATTGATCAGAAACATTGGCAACCACATCGACAATGGTTTCATCTAAACCAACAATATAAGTATCTTTGTCGGGTTTTACTTCGTGAGTAGGTAAAATGGGTTTTGGTTGAGATACTGGGAAATAATGTTTAAGTTTGCGTTTGCCGGGAAACTTCATTTAGATGCTCATGGTCGATGGTCCTAGGTAATCTGTTGAGTTTATCAAAGAATGGAACGATCGGGCAGAAATGACGAAAAATAAAGTAAGGTATGCATGAACGAATTAGAGTTAGATCGTTACAGTCGACAGTTATTGTTGTCCAATTTTGATGTAGAAGGGCAATTGGCGCTTTCAGGAGCCAGCGTTTTAATCATCGGGTTAGGTGGGTTAGGTAATGTGGCGGCGACTTATTTAGCTACATCTGGCGTTGAAACTTTAGTGTTGGCAGATGGCGACCAGCTAGAACGCAGCAACTTGCCACGGCAAGTGCTTTATAATGAATGTCATATGGGTCTGAATAAAGTCGTCGCAGCAAAAGAGCAAATTTTAAAGAAAAACTCGGCGGCGAAAATACGTACGATAGATCAAAAACTATCAGGGGAAGTTTTATTTAACGAAGTCATGAAGGCTGATATCGTATTAGATTGCACGGATAATTTCACGACAAGGCAAGCAATTAATCGAGCTTGTTTACAGCATAAAAAGCCTTTAGTAAGTGCCGCCGCCATTCGTTGGGAAGGGCAATTGGTGAGCTTTTTGTATCATCAGCAGTCGTCTCTTTGCTATGAATGTCTTTACCCTTCCTTATCAGATCAACAATTGAGTTGTAATGAAAGTGGTATAGTGGCGCCAGTCGTTGGTATGTTGGGCGTTTTTCAAGCTTTGGAAGCCTTGAAAGTAGTCAGCAAATGCGGCGAAGTGAAACACGGCGTATTAAAGCTATTTGATGGCTTTGAAGGAAGTTGGCGTGAGATGCGTCTTACACAAAACTCAAAATGCTTAGCTTGTTCGGTTGAAAAGCCATAGAAAGCCCCTATGTTAGTAATTAATAATTTTTGCTAAGAATGTCATCCGATTTTCATTAGAATTCATACAAATTTTTAAGCGGTACATAATAGTTGATGCCGCGCACTCATTTTCAGGAGTAATAACATGAGCGATGTTAAGCACGCTAAATTAATGATTTTAGGTTCTGGCCCGGCAGGTTATACAGCAGCGGTTTATGCAGCACGCGCCAACCTTAATCCGGTGATGATTACAGGTATGCAACAAGGTGGTCAGTTGACAACAACAACAGACGTTGATAATTGGCCTGGAGATGACCAAGGTGTGCAAGGTCCTGAATTGATGGATCGTATGCGCAAGCACGCTGAACGTTTTGAGACAGAAATCGTTTTTGATCATATCAACAAAGTAGATTTAGAAAACAGACCGTTTCGCTTAGAAGGTGATGCGGGTGTTTATACTTGTGATTCTTTGATTATCTCAACAGGTGCAAGTGCTCAATACCTTGGTTTAGAAAGTGAAGCGAACTTTATGGGACAAGGTGTTTCTGCTTGTGCAACTTGTGATGGTTTCTTCTACCGTAACCAAGATGTTGCAGTTATCGGTGGCGGTAACACAGCGGTTGAAGAAGCGCTTTATTTGTCTAACATTGCTAAAACAGTGACGGTAATCCATCGTCGTGACAAATTCCGTTCAGAGAAAATTTTATCGGATAAACTACTAGAAAAAGCGAAAAACGGAAACGTGAAGATCGAATGGCACTCCGAGTTGGATGAAGTGCTTGGTGATGGATCTGGTGTGACTGGTATTCGTATTAAAAATAATGAAACGGGCGAGAAGAAAGAAATTTCACTTGCTGGCGTCTTTGTCGCCATTGGTCATAAGCCAAATACAGACATTTTCCAAGGTCAGTTGGAAATGAAAGATGGTTACTTAAAAGTTCAGTCTGGTTCTGAAGGTAATGCGACTCAAACCAGTGTAAAAGGGGTTTTTGCTGCGGGTGATGTGAGCGATCACATTTATCGTCAGGCTATTACTTCTGCTGGAACGGGTTGTATGGCTGCGTTAGATGCTGAGCGTTTCTTGGATTCTTTAGAGTAAGTTTTCGATGTAAATTGAAGACATAAAAAAACCGATCTTATGATCGGTTTTTTTATGTTTCAAATAACAAGAAAATGATCTGTTATTTTATTGAGCGTTGTAAGCTTCGATACCTTCAACGATAGCTTTACGTGCTTCGTCAGCATTTGCCCAACCGTCAACTTTTACCCACTTACCTTTCTCAAGTGTTTTATAGTTCTCGAAGAAATGCTCGATTTGGTCACGTAGTAATTGAGGAATATCGTTGACATCCTGAATGTGGCTGTATTCTTTACTTAGCTTTTCATGAGGAACTGCAACCAATTTTGCATCCATTCCAGCTTCGTCTGACATATTTAATACGCCAACAGGACGGCAACGAATAACAGAGCCAGCAACAACTGGATGAGGAGTGATAACCAGCACGTCAACTGGATCGCCGTCGTCAGCTAATGTGTTGTTTACATAGCCATAGTTAGCTGGGTAAAACATTGGTGCTGTCATAAAACGGTCAACAATAAGCGCATCCATGTCTTTATCAATTTCATATTTGACAGGGTTTGCTTGTGCTGGAATTTCGATGATTACGTTGATGTCATTTGGGGCATCTTTGCCCGCTGGAATTTTACTATAGCTCATTATTATTTCTTCCAATGTGGTAAATATGGGCGCTATTATAAAAGTTAGATTGCTTCTATGCTAGTTATGGAAGGCTTCCTTTTATGATATTCGCTATTCTTAGTTAAGAAAATACGTAAAAAATGCAGCTTAAACGTGTTAAGTTATTGCTTTCTTTCTGAATTTAGCTAGTCTTACAGTGTGATCAAAATATAGTCGCGAGGACAGTAATGACAAAATCTGAGCTGATAGAGCTGCTAATAGATCAGCAATCCCATTTGCCTGTAAAGGATGTAGAGCAATCTATTAAGGCGATGCTAGAGCATATGTCTGATTCTTTGGCGAATGGTGAACGCATTGAAATACGAGGTTTCGGTAGTTTTTCTCTTCATTATCGCGCACCTAGAATAGGACGAAATCCTAAAACTGGTGAGTCTGTAGAGTTGAACGCGAAATATGTTCCTCATTTCAAACCAGGGAAAGAATTAAGAGAATTGGTTAATTCACCTGATGATGAGATGAATGAACTTAACTAATTTACTTCTAATCTCTCGAAATTTTTGAGCTATCACGGCATAATGTAGCCATTATATTTTTGGTAGGTGGTTTTATGCTTAAATGGCTGAAAAGAGTTATCTACATTATTCTTGTTGTCTTCTTCCTCGTCGTAGGAATGTTTTTTGCCATCCGTAATCCGCAACTTATTAGTCTTGACCTTGTCTTCTGGGAAGCACCAGAGCTGAGCGTGGCTTTGTATGTTATTTTATCTTTCATGTTTGGCGCCAGTGTGGCTCTACTCGCAAGCTCGGTGAACTATTTACGTAGTGAGCGAGAGATTCGAGTGTTAACTCGAAGATATGAAAAAGCACGTCAAGAAATTGATGCTCTGCATAAGACCTCTATCACCAAAGAGCTGTCTATTGAGAAGAGGTAATTGAGTTGACCGAAATTGGTTTGTTCTTGGTTCTCTTCATTGCCCTTTTAGTTGGTTGGTCAATGGGGCGTAAGAACTCTGCGAAAAAAACTAAGCAGGTCAGTAAAAGTATTCCTACCGACTACTTTCGTGGTCTTAATCATTTATTGAATGATCAGCATTCAGAAGCGATAGATGCTTTTGTTGACTCATTAGAAGTTAATTCAGATACCTTTGATATTCATCTTACCTTAGGGAATTTATTTCGTAAAAAAGGTGAAATCCAAAAAGCCATTCATATTCATCAAAGCCTTCTTGCTCGTCCTGAAATCTCTCCACGTGAAATGGGTATGGTGCAATTAGAATTGGCCAGTGATTTTATGTCAGCCGGTTTATTAGACCGAGCAGGGCGTCTGCTTCTCAACATGGCTTCGACATCTCGAAAAAGCGAGTTCCACCCAAAGATTTTGACTTTGTTAGTGGATCTTTATGAGTTCGAGCAAAGTTGGGATAAGGCCATTCAAATAGGCACTGAATTAATTAAAGCAACCCCAATCAAAAAAGAAATAAAACGATTAGCGCATTTTCATTGTGAACTGGCGCAAGAGCAGCAAAGCAAAGAACAATGGAAAACGGCTTTCCAGCATTACAAATGGGCGTTAGAAGTAGACTCTACTTGTATCCGTGCCAGCATTGGTGCTGCAGATGTATTGAATAGTCAGCGTCGTTATCGTGATGCGATTAAAGAGCTTAAGCATGCGGCAGAACAAGATCCAGAGTTTATGTCATTGATTATCCCCAAGCTCAAAGAATGTTACCAGAGTATTTGGGGTAGTAGTGGTTATATAAAATTTCTGCAAGAAAAAAATCAAAAACGACCAACAACAGCACTTATTAAGGCGCTGGTTCAGCATTATATGGAAACAGACAAAGACTATGCTGAAATGTTTTTGGTGGAGCAGCTTAGAGCGCATCCAACAATTAAAGGGTTTAAAGAGCTGATTAATCTGCAATTAGCCGATTCTCAAGGTTATAACCAACAACATTTGGTTGTTCTTTTCGAGCTGATTGATCAGCTTATTCAAGCAAAACATAAATACCAGTGCCGCCAATGTGGCTTCCCTGGGCACCAACTTCACTGGCAATGTCCAAGCTGTAAAAGCTGGGGAACGGTGAAACCTATCCACGGCCTAGAAGGCGAGTAATTTCTTGTACAGATTAATTAAAACATTAAAAAGAGGACACTGAATGAGCTGTCAATCACCTATAGTCGTAGCCTTAGATTTTCCAACTATGGCGCAATCTATTGAAATGGTAAAACGACTTGACCCTAATCAGTGCCGAGTGAAAGTAGGTAAAGAGTTATTTACTACAGCGGGACCTGTGATCTTAGATGAGCTTCATAAATTGGGCTTTGATATTTTCCTTGATTTAAAATTTCACGATATTCCAAATACGGTTGCGAATGCTGTTAGCGTTGCTGCTAAAGCGGGAGTTTGGATGGTCAATATTCACGCTTCTGGTGGACGTCGAATGATGGAGGCGTCTGCGAATGCATTGCAGCAATTACCAGATCAGAATACGTTATTGATTGCTGTTACTGTCCTGACTAGTATGGATCAATCTGATCTTATGGAAATTGGTATTGATGGATCGCCGGAGCAACATGTGAAGCGTTTGGCCTCTTTGGCTAAATCATCTGGCATGGATGGTGTGGTTTGTTCTGCTCAGGAGTCGAGCATGCTTTCTACTGATCTTGGTAAAGACTTTGTATTAGTGACGCCGGGAATTCGCCCAATGGGCTCTGATCAAGGAGATCAGAAGCGTATTATGACACCCACTGAAGCAATGGCGGCCGGTAGTCATTATCTTGTTATGGGACGTCCTATCACTCAAGCAGCAGACCCAATTGCAGTTTTGACACAGGCCAATTCTGACTTAGGTATCGTGCTGTAAATATTTTCATTGACTATTGATGTCTTAGAAAAAAGATTTTACTCTAAAACCACTTAGCGTTTTTCATGAAAAAGGCTAAGTGGTTTTTTATTGGCAAGATGCCATCTTTCGAAAGACGAATCTGAAAAGGAATTTATGATGAACCTAAAACGTATACTCCGCGTAAGTATTTCCCGCTCCCTTCTTATATTTTCTCTGGCTCTGATGCCTTTCTCTTTGCTCGCTGCAACGCCTTTAGACATTAATACCGCTACAGTGGTGCAACTAGCGGCTGTTATGTCGGGTGTTGGCGAAAAAAAAGCAGAAGCCATTGTGGCTTATCGAGAGGCTCACGGCGGCTTTAACTCTATTGAAGAGCTGTCTAATGTTAAGGGAATTGGCAGTGCTTTATTAGAACGTAATAAAGTGTTGTTGCAGGTTGGTAATGAAAAGAGCTCAGAATAACCTCTGCTTTTTAAGGCCAATAAAACAAGCTAATTTAAGTATTAGCTTGTTTTTCTTCCAATTCTTTTATGGCTTGATGCTGAGTAATAAAGATCTTGCCGCTCAGATTTTTGATTAAATCAGAGCCTTCGAGTTTGTCCATAACAGGACCTTTCACTTCTGATAAATGAAGCTGCACTTCAGCGTCATTTAAGCGGTCAGCAATTTTTTCTAAACTTTGTAGGGCGCTGGCATCGATCATATTGATGGCAGTACACATTAATACAAGATGTTTGATTTCTTTGTTTTGAGATACCAGTCCTTGCAATCTTTCTTCAAGGGACCTTGCGTTGGCGAAGAATAAGTTTTCATCAATACGAACTGTGAGAATACTTGGGTGCGTCTCAACAGAGAAACGCTGAACATTTCTAAAATGCTCAGTCCCTGGAAGTCGTCCAACAATGGCAATATGTGGGTGGCTGGTGTGCCATAGGAAAAACAATAGAGACAAAATAACACCGACAATTAAGCCAGATTGCATTCCATCTATTAGTACAATGAAAAAGGTCACCAATAATAAAATTGCCTCCTTACGAGAAAAACGCCACAAATACCGCAAGTCTTCTAAGTTCACCAATTGCATCATGGAAATAGAAATGATGGCCGCCAAAATAGCCTTAGGCAAATAGAAAAATAATGGTGTTAAGAACAGCAAAATTAACAAAATGAAAACAGCAGAAAAAATGCCTGTCATTGGTTTTTTGGCCCCACAATCGGCATTGAGAACAGTACGTGAGAAGCCCCCAGTAACTGGAAAAGCACCTGATAAAGCGGAGCCAATATTAGCAAGTCCAAGCCCAACCAGCTCTTGGTTTGGATTAATATCCTGACGGCGCTTCGCGGCAAAAGATTGTGCAACAGAAACGGATCCAATAAAGCCCACAATAGTGATTAAAAATGCCCCTGGCAGAAGTTGCCATATCATCTCTAAGTCAATTAATTCTGGGTTAATGCTCGGTATCTCACTAGGAATAGCGCCAACGATACTCACACCGTCTTGATCCAGAGACAGAACTGCGACACTTATGGTGGTGATAGCAACGATAATGACAGGACCAGATTTGCCGAATAGCTGAACGATTTTTACTGAACATCCAATGTATTTCAAAAAGCGAGCGAAATTGCGTCTTACAAATAATAGCGCCGAAATAGAGACGACGCTTAATATAAACGTTGGCGTGTTTATATCTGTAATATGAGCAAACAAGCTGGTGGTCAAAGGGATAAGTGTGTCACCTTCTGATTGAATACCAAGTAAATACTTAATTTGCCCAATGACAATGAGAAGTGCAGATGCACTAATAAACCCTGAAATAACAGGATGACTTAATAGGTTGGTTAAAAAGCCTAGCCGTAACAGACTTAAAACCAGTAAAAATACGCCAGATAATAAAGCTAATAAAATAGCGATAGTGGCGTATTGTTCCGTGCCTGATACGGCAGAAGGCATTATAACAGACGCCGTCATAACGGATGTTAATGCCACCGGGCCAACAGCTAATATTCGGCTTGTACCAAATAGAGAATATAAGATAGAAGGCAAAATACTGGCGTATAACCCCGTAACAGCAGGTAACCCAGCCAGCATGGCATAAGCTAAACTTTGCGGAATCACCATAATTGTAAAAACAATACTTGAGACAGTATCTTGCTGAAAATCACTTTTACTGTAGGTTTTTAGCCAATCAAGGGCTGGAAGAAGCTTGCTTAGTTTCATTATATCTACGCTATGTTGAAGGTGAGCGAATCAATATCGACCATATATTTTAATTGTTATAACCTTATATCTTTATGGTATATGTAGGGGGGCATCAGGTAAAGTTGAATTTTTATTCTTTACGAATCTTGTTTAAAAGTCAGACGCACGTTGTAAGATTTGCTATTCTGTGAAGTCAATTTAAAGCTTAGGAAAAATCCGTGTCGCAAGAGTTTCAAGTTGTCTCACCATACTCTCCCGCAGGTGATCAGCCAAAAGCCATAGAAAAGTTGGTTCAAGGTGTTGAAGCCGGCTTAGCCCATCAAACCCTATTGGGTGTAACTGGCTCAGGTAAAACTTATACCGTTGCTAATGTTATTTCTCAGGTAAAACGCCCGACTATTGTTATGGCTCATAATAAGACCTTGGCGGCTCAGCTTTATGGAGAGTTCAAGGAATTCTTTCCACATAACGCAGTGGAGTACTTCGTTTCCTATTATGATTATTATCAACCTGAAGCCTATGTTGCCGCCTCAGATACTTTTATCGAAAAAGATGCATCGGTAAATGAACACATAGAGCAAATGCGCTTGTCTGCTACGAAAGCCTTGCTTGAACGAGAAGACGTTATTATCGTCGCGACTGTTTCAGCAATTTACGGTTTGGGTGATCCTCAATCCTATTTGAAAATGATGCTTCATCTAGATCGTGGTGATCGTATTGATCAAAGAGACATATTGCGCCGCTTGGCTGAATTGCAATATAGCCGAAATGATTTGGTGCTAGAGCGTGGTAACTTTCGTGTACGAGGCGATGTGATTGAAGTGTTTCCTGCTGACTCTGAAGACATAGCGGTTCGCATCGAATTGTTTGACGATGAAATCGAAAACTTATCGATGATTGATCCTCTTACCAATAAGATAATTCGTAAAGTTCCTCGTTTGACGATATATCCGAAAACCCACTACGTGACACCAAGAGAAACAGTAGAGGGCGCTATAGAACGCATTAAAGTTGAATTAGATGAGCGTTTAGAACAGTTAAAATCGTTAAACAAATTGGTTGAATTGCAACGTCTTGAGCAACGTACTCGCTACGACTTAGAGATGATGCAAGAGTTAGGGTATTGCTCTGGAATAGAGAACTACTCTCGTTATTTGTCTGGTCGAGAAGAAGGGGCACCACCACCAACATTATTTGACTATTTGCCCCCGAATGCACTGTTAGTCATCGATGAATCTCACGTAACCGTTTCTCAGATTGGCGCCATGTACAAGGGTGACCGATCTCGTAAAGAAAACCTTGTGGAATATGGTTTTCGCTTACCTTCTGCGTTGGATAATCGACCAATGCGATTTGAGGAGTGGGAGCAAATTAAACCGCAAACTATTTTTGTCTCTGCAACGCCAGGAAAGTATGAAGAAGAGCATCAAGACTGGGTTGTAGAGCAAATTGTTAGGCCGACAGGGTTGACTGACCCTGTCCTAGAAGTTCGACCTGTTGCTACTCAAGTTGATGATTTACTATCTGAAATCAACCTTAGATTGCCAGTAGGCGAACGTGTTCTGGTCACGACTTTAACCAAACGTATGGCAGAAGACTTAAGTGACTACCTGGATGAACATGGTATTCGAGTTCGTTATTTACACTCAGATATCGACACTGTTGAACGGGTTGAAATCATCCGGGATCTTCGTTTGGGCGAGTTTGATGTGTTGGTGGGGATCAATTTGCTGCGAGAAGGTTTGGATATTCCAGAGGTAAGTCTCGTTGCTATTTTAGATGCGG
The DNA here is from genome assembly GCF_039939215.1 of Marinomonas sp. 5E14-1. Classification (NCBI taxonomy): domain Bacteria; kingdom Pseudomonadati; phylum Pseudomonadota; class Gammaproteobacteria; order Oceanospirillales; family Oceanospirillaceae; genus Marinomonas; species Marinomonas sp. 5E14-1. The sequence continues at coordinate 25,962 of NZ_JBDXMW010000018.1, forward strand.
ATAAGGAAGGCTTCTTGCGCTCTGAAAAGTCTTTGATTCAGACAATCGGTCGTGCTGCTCGTAACGTAAATGGTAAAGCCATTCTCTATGCTGATCGCATAACAGGTTCCATGGAACGTGCGATAAACGAAACAGACCGTCGTCGAGAAAAGCAAATCGAGCATAACAAAGAACATAATATTATACCCAAGGGCATCACTAAATCTGTTGAAGATATCATGGAAGGGGCTTACAACCCTGGAGCGGGTAAGCGTGGTAATAAAACTAAGAAAGTAGCTGAAACAGCAAAAGATTACCAAGTGGAAAGCATGGAAGACGTGGCTCAAGTTCGTAAAGCTATGGTTCAACTTCAGAAAGAAATGACATTGGCATCGGAAGAGCTCAAGTTTGAATTGGCAGCTGGTTATCGAGATCAAATACGCCAGCTTCAGAAAAAACTAAAAGATGTAGGCGAATCATAAACGAATTTGGGAAGTAAGACATGGCAATTACCTTAAGAAATTACAACATAGTCCGAGTCATCGACAACGATGTTATTGTGAATTGCACCGTTATCGAAATGTGCTACGACTATGCGCTTGTGAAATTCAAAGGAAAAAAATACAAAGTGCCTTATGACCTGATTGACGAGGTGATAGGACATGAATTACTCATCCCAACCAATGAGTAATCTATTTGAAACAAAGGCGTCAAAAAGTACTATCGAGGGCTTGTCAAAACCGCCTCTCTGCGTATAATAGCCAACACTTTTTTAGGACTATAGCTCAGTTGGTTAGAGCGCTACCTTGACATGGTAGAGGTCAGCAGTTCGAATCTGCTTAGTCCTACCACTATTTTTATAAGATACAAAAAAGCCGAACCCAGTGTTCGGCTTTTTTGTGCCTAATTCTCCTTTTCTTTTTTAAGTCTGATATTTATGGTAGCAATATTAGAGGCGTTTGGGGTTCTACTAAGGACTAAATTGAGAAGAGAGAAAAGGAAGAGGAGATAAGAAGGGCAGCTAGTATTAAGCTCAAAATTAGAGCCTAATACAATTGCGTCCGGCTTTTTTTGCTTCGTACATTAAATCATCTGCACGCTTGAGCAAGGCTTGGTATTCTTCTTTACCTTGTCTTTGAGCTATGCCTGCGCTGAAGGTGGTCAGTTCATTTTCAAGTTTGACCGAAGCAAAGCTGCTCGCCAATTGTTGAAGATATTCTTGGCTTTTCACTAGGTTTGTTGGCAGTAGCAGAACAAATTCTTCCCCACCTAATCGAATCGCGTGCCCAGCGTATAAATTAGCAATTCTCCGTAAAGCGTTGGCGAATTCACACAGCACCACATCGCCGTAGTTATGTCCCCATTGGTCGTTTATCGATTTAAAGTGGTCTAGGTCAATTAGGGCAAGGCTAAAGGTTTTTCCTTGAGCGTCCCATTGATCTAAATAAGTGTCTAATACGCGGCGATTGTTTAGCCCTGTTAATGGGTCTTGTTCGGATAATGTTTGCAGCTGAATAGATAGAGCGTTTGCTTTATCTCGCTCGAGTTTGTAACGCTTGGAATGGTTTTCCATCATGAGCATTAAGAAAAAGCCAGTAACAATGAAGCTGATGGTTAAGTCTAATTGGAGCAATTCTGTCGTTGGGTGTTTGAAAATCAAATCAGGGTAGTTATTTTCAATGAGAATAAGAGGAACAGGCATAAAAATAGCTAAGGTTTGACCTAGTCTTCGGTAAAACCCAAAATCACGGAAAGCGACGGAAATATAGATAAGTACGCCTAAATTCATGAAATACGTCGGTCCGCCATAACCGCCATTGCCAATCCAATTGAATGGCAACGAGACTAAGGTAACCAAAAGCATGAACATAATGGCCATGCTTTTAAAATAATTACGCCAGCGAGATAAGTACCAAGCACCAAGAATGACAGGGCATAAAGCAAGCTGTAATAGAATGTTTGGCATGCTAGCCAAATCAAAAAGATAGTTAGCCAAAGCGCAGTAGAAATAAACAATTGAGCCAACCAGTAAAACAGCATGATGGGTGTATTCGAAGGTTTTGTCTCGACTTCCTAACAGCCAAGTCAAGATTCGTCTTATTACGCCATCATTCACTGAAAGCTCCTGTTATGTGAAAGTTTGGGTGAGAGTCTTTAATGATTGCTGTATATGCTATTTTTATAGCACCAGAGCAATTGGTTGGGGTCGCTTAGATGATATGAAATTTTACCTCCGTTGATCTCTAAGTCAACGTTCGTTCGATAAAAAGCCAAGAATATACTTGGCTCAGTTACGTTTTCATTTTGCTAAGATGCTAAGCGTTCTTTGAGGTTCACGTCTCTGTATTCGTCTCTGAACCAGCCGCTTTCAACTAGCATGGGAATCACTTCTTCGAAAAACAATCGCATGGAGTTTTTATCTCCACCAGGAATGGCAATAAATCCGTCTAACGCATTAGCGTTCGCTCTTTCTACAATAGAGTGAAACGCATCCTCTGGCGTGCCAATGACCAGCCAATGAGAAGAGCCAATAACTTCAGGTCGCTCAAGCAATTCTGCCAGTGTAGGAGACTCTCTATGAATGTAGGTTAATAAAAGTTGGCTGTGTGTTTTGCTACGAACATTCTCATGTATTTTTGTTATGTTGGTTTTTATCGGTTCATGAAGAGGCCAATTTGAAAGGTCGAGTCCTATGGCGTCTTTTATATAGTCTATTCTCTTTTGTTTGCTAGGTTGACGATGAGTTGATCTATACAGTTGCAGAGCTTCTTCTTGAGTTGATGCTAAGAACAAACTTAAACCTGGAAAGACTTTTATACTGTTTTCGTCTCGGTGTTGCGCCTTGGCTTTGGCTCTAAGGTCTTGCCTAAGTTCGATCCCAGATTCTATATCTGGCGTCGCTGCGAAAACGGCATCCGCGATGTTGGCAGCAAAGTGTCGTCCAGATTCAGAAGCGCCTGCTTGAAACAACGCAATGTCTTTGAATGGTGACTCAGGTAAATTTAAAGGGCCTTTAACGCAAAGGTGTTTGCCTTCGTGATGAACCGGTTGCACAAGCGCTTTATCGGCAAAAGTGCCTGTGGTTTTGTCTTGCTTTAATGCTGCATTAGGAAAGCTCTTCCAAAGCTTCATGACCACTTCTAGAAACTCGGAAGATTTCTCATAACGTTCGTCAGAGCTGAGTCTTTCTTTTTGGCCGTAGTTCTCGTGCCCATCAATGGCAGTGACAATATTCCAACCTACTCGCCCTTGGCTTATCCATTGTAACGTTTGCAATTGTTTTGCCACGTAATAGGGAGGCAATAATGTGGTAGATGCGGTAGAAATTAAACCAATGGACTCTGTGTGTTCCGCGATGGCAGCAAGCAGTAACATAGGGTCGAGATTACAAAAGCCAGGTTCAGTATCAAAGAGCTCTTCATTCAGAAACTGAGTGTCAGGGCGAAAGACAAAATCCAGTTTATAGGCTTCTGCCAGCTTGGCCATTTCAATATAGGGCGCTGTGTTGAAGGCGGATTCTACTTCACTGTTTGGGCGTTGCCAGCCTTTACCGCTTAACCAGCCCATTGCCAGAGCCAATCCTATGTGCAATTTTTTGGGTTCCATTTTGTTCCTTACGCAAATAGAAAATGCGTCATTAGCTATCTAATGACGCATTTTGGGTGTTCGTTGTTATTGGTTATTGGTTATTGGTTAAAAGTCGTAATGAGCACTTGCTTTAAAAGACCTTTCAGCACCTGGATAATTAAATATTCCTGAGCCACCAACTCGTGCGTAATATTGTTCATTAAACAGATTGCTCACATTGAATTGCGCTCGTAAAGACGGTGTAATTTGGTAAGATGCCATTGCACTTACTGTTTTATAAGCGTCGGCGTCGGCACCTGAATCATTGATGATTTCACTCATGGCGTTTAAACCAGCACCCACATTGAGTTTTTCATTCACTTGATAATTGCCCCATAGGTTTATCATGTGCTCAGGCATATAACTGATGAGCACGTCATAAGCACTCGCCTCTAAGATTTCAGTGTCTATGTAGCTGTATCCCGCTGTCATTTTGAATCGTTCTGAAAGTTGTCCAATGACTTCAAACTCTGCGCCTGTCATTTGACGTTCGCCAGTGGCTACGTAGTTATAAGAGGAGTCAAAGGCGAACGCGTTTTCATCATGAATGCGATAAAAAGACAGGCGGGCTTGTAGGTTATTATTTAAGTAACTGCCTTTAATACCAACTTCTATTTGGTTGCCTTCGCGTGGGTCTAAGATGTCACCGTACTCATCAATATATTCTTGAGGAATGTAGAGTTGAGAGGCACTTGCATACAAGCTGTGTGAGTCATTTAGATCATAAACAGCGCCACTGTATCCAATCAATTTACTGTCAGAGCGAGTGGTGGTTGAGTCGGTTAGCTTATTGTTGTTTGTGATATCCCACTGACTGGAGCGAGCCCCCACGATTAAAGCCAGTTCTTTTATAGGTCGAAGAGTCAACTTACCATAAACGCCTGTTTCTTCTCGAGTGACATTGCTGTAGCTAGAAGCTCCGTTTGTTCCCAGAATGTCGTAATAAGCGATACTATCAAGCGCAGAAATAGAGTAGGTTGTCGCAGATCGAGACTTGTATTCTTCTCGATCATCTTCGAAGTTTTTGTAATCAAGTCCTGCGACAAATTCTGAAATATTGCCTAAAAACTCAAATGGTTGGCTGTAGCTGCCATCGACCACAAAGGCTTTTTGTTCTACATCGCCTGCATAAGGTAACAGGTCGATAGTGTCGGTTGAGGAAATGGCGCTGTTGGCATATAAATAGCTCCAGTCAGCCGTGTTTTCACGGTATCGCATGCCCACTTTTCCGTAGCCACCATTGTCAAAGTGCGTGGTAAGGTCAGCAAAAAAATCGTCACTGGTCATTTCAAAGCTGTTCCAGTTTGGGGCGTAATAATCGTTGTTTGGTAGGCTTAATAAGTTGCCATCAGAGTCGAGAGGCAAACCGTTGTTTGGTATAACAGATCGTTCTTGATGAAGGAAACCTACGCCTAAAATAGTGTCTTCGTCCAAGTCAAAGTCTAATGAGCCATAAATGGTTTCATGGTGCTCGTCTTTATCGGTTGCTTCTGGCGTTTCACCAAAGCCATTAATGACCAAACGCCCACGAACCGTGCCTTCTTCATTTAATGGAGAACTCACATCTAACCCGACTTCATAATATTCATCACTGCCGATTGCTAGATCTAGGTCGCCATCAAATTCATATCCGCCTCGTTTTCTAATGAGGTTAATAATGCCGCCCATTTCTCCGCTGGCGTCGAACAATCCTGATGGGCCACGCATGATTTCAATGCGATCAAATGGCGCTAGATTTGGCATGGTTCCCAAGCGACTTTCCATCTGCGCTGGTAAGCCATCAACATTATATTCTGAATATTTATAGCCACGGGCGATAACCGATGAACGTCCTTTTTCATTTGGTAGCATACGCAGTCCAGGCGTATTTTCAGCGACTTCCTGTAAAGTATCGACACTTTGGTCTTCGATGGTTTGATTGGTGACAACGCTAACAGATTGAGGAATATCTTTTAGTGCGGCTGGTGCTTTCGTGCCAACAAAAGCACCCTTGTTTGTGTAGCTGTCGGTGTCTTCTGTAGGTTCTTCCAAATAAAGCGAGTTACCTTCAATGGTGAGGGTTTCTATTTGAGTGTCGTTTTCAGCATAGGCATTGACTGAAATAAAAAGTGCTGCGTAAACAGCTGTCAGCGGAAAAGAGATTTTATTTGTCATAGTTGTCCTGAAATTGTATTTGTTAATGAGAAGGGTTATTGTTTGCGTCAAATTGTATTCGATAATGTTTCAGCTTCGGTGTTGAAAACAAGCCAACCTATATTGAAAACACGACAACCTATTTAGAACGGAGGGAATTGTGGCTCATACTTCTTCCTATGACATGACCAGACACTCTGATACGCACAGCATGACAGAGGGCTGGCGCGGTAAATCTTGGCACTATAGATTAAAAAGTGGTGTGCAGATTCGCGGTGCTCAGACCCGATATGTGTGCGATGTTGATAGCAGTGCAGAAGTGCCACCTCAGATTACTTTTATCTATCTTTTACAAGGAAATATGACACTCATACTGCGTAGGAAAAAATACGTATTTTCTGCCGGTGAACATGGTTGTTGCATCATGATGAGTTCAAAAGAGAGTGAAGTGTTGAGGCGTTTGGCAAATTCTGGAGAGTGTAATAAGCATGTTGTACTGACTGGAATGGAACAGTGGTTAGACGAAGATGTTATGGAAAACGTCGAAGAGTATGACTTGTATAACGAACGTTTGAGAAGTTGGCCAATGACCGCTTCGATGCGAGAAGGTTGTGAACAATGGATGACGCTAGACACTAGTTTAGGCTCATTGCAGCGTGACCTTTTGGGTCTGACTTTACTAAATGCAACATGGAATTATTACCTCTGGTGGCGTAACCGAATCACGCTCTGTATTGGAAGCCCTGATTATCACCGTCTTGAGCTAGCGCAATCTTTGGATGTGTTGATGCGCAAGGGCATTTTTGATGCTCAAAGGTATGCGGACGCTTTGAATATGAGTGTTCGGACCCTGCAAAGACGAGCCAAAGAGCAATTGGGTTGCACTCTTAAAGAATGGATTACCGAACAGCGTTTGTTATTAGCAAAGAACGCCATGTTAGAAAAAGGGGTCTCTATTTCGGAGGCAAGTTGGATTGCAGGCTATCAACATAATTCGAGTTTTATTCTGGCTTTTCGTAAGGCTTTTAACGTGACACCCAAGGTATATCTGTCACTTCAAAAGAGACATTATTAACTCCAAAAATGGTTCAAAATTAAATGAATGTTAGCGTTTTTATTAGCTTAGTAAGTCTGTGTTTCCTGTTTTCAAATGCCGCTCAAGCACTCACTGTGTCGACTTTCCGTGGAGAGGTGTCTTTCCCTCAAACGCCACAAACTGTGGTCGCCTTTCCTGCCGGTGTTATTGATACATTGGACGCTTTAGGTGTCTTAGTACAAGGTGTGCCAGAAAACCTTTTTCTGGATTATGTCGATACGCAAAAGGCGCAAACTGTCGGCACACTTTTTACCGCAGACATTGAGAAAATTCATAAAATGTCGCCAGATTTGGTGATCATTGGTGAGCGTTCCGCGCTGCAATATGAAGCCTTAACGGACGTGGCGCCCGTGATTGATTTATCCATTCCAAGAGGAAACACTTTTCAAGAAAGTCTCAAAAGAATGCACAGCCTTGCCAAATTGTTTGATAAAGAAGACAAGGCAAAAGAGATAGAAAATAGGCTTTATGAATTACGCGATCAGGCAAAACAATGGATTAACCCAGACGAGTCTGTGATGGTGGTGATGCTGATGGGGCGAGCTTTAAACGTACTCAGTAGTCAAACTCGCATTGATTGGTTTCAAGAAGAGTTAGGAATGAACTTGGAAGCCAGCGATGTGAAAAGTTTGAACGAGGTGGCTCCCATTTCTTATGAGTATATTTTGTCTAAAAATCCCGATTGGCTGATTGTCATGGACCGAGACGCATCCGTAGGAAGAAGCGCGAAGGATTTATCGAAAGAATACATGGACACACCGCTCATTCACGCAACGAAAGCGTGGCAAAAGAATCAGATTATTTATTTGAATGGGGTAGGAACACTCAATTCTGTGGGGGGCGTACAAGGTATAAAACACACTCTCGAAGAGCTGATTAAGACATTTTCAGTGCGCATTAATGGACAGTCATAATAGATGATACGACACACTGGGCTGACTCAGTCTCTGCTCTTGTTATTGTTTGTTTTATGCTTGATGACACTGATGCTCGCCAGCCTATTTATTGGTACTTATGACTTAACCTTGGCAAGTGTATTTGAAAACGAACAAGCCAGTATGGTGATGTTATTAAGCCGTGTTCCTAGAACATTGGCTGTTGTCATCGCAGGCGGTGTGCTTGGACTTATTGGTGGCTTATCGCAAGTGGTGTTGAACAACCGCTTTGCCGAACCAACAACAATAGGCACAGCCCAAGGCGTTGCCATTGGGTTATTAGGCACGCATATTTTATGGCCCGAATCGCCTTTGTATGTGCACACACTGGTTGCTTCAGGCTTTGGTCTATTAAGCCTTTTTGGCTTTTTCTCCATTATCCGCCAACTCAAACTCAATGACCCAATGTTGTTGCCTTTAATCGGTTTAATTTATTCTGCCATTCTCGGCGCAATCGCCACCTTTATTGCTTTTGAATTTGATCTCATGCAGTTTTTGATGGTTTGGCTAAACGGCGATTTTTCCACCGTGATCAGCGGTCGTTATGAGTTGATATGGGGCGCTGCGGCGATTGCTGTTCTGGTCTATTGGTTAGCGAATCAACTCAACCTGCTTAACTTGGGAGAACAAACCGGTCGCGCTTTGGGAGTACCGTTTAGAACGCTGGTTTTTATTGCCATGATAATGATTGCTCTGTCTACTTCTATGGTGGTGGCGACCGTTGGCATGATCAGCTTTTTAGGTCTGGTTGTGCCAAATATTGTGCGTTATTACTTGGGCGACAATTTGAAGCAGAGTTTGCCTTGGTCAGCCTTGATTGGCGCTTGCCTGTTATTAGGTTGTGACATGCTAGGCCGCTATTTGTCGAACCCTTTTGAACTCCCAGCAAGCTTGGTCTTTGGTGTGTTGGGTGGCTGTTTTTTCATTTGGGTACTTTATAAAGGTGAGCCAAATGTCTAAACATGCTTTGACCATGATCATCGCAATTTGGATTGTGTCGTCCTTATTGTTTCTCTTGCTCGGCAGTGGTGGAGATTTGGATTTTGTGTGGCGGTTTCGTGTCAATAAATGGTTGGCGCTGAACTTTGTGGGAGTTTCCGTTGCCTTGGCGACCTTTTTGTTTCAAACCGTTTCTCAAAGTAGAGTGCTCACGCCTGCCATAATGGGGTTGGACTCGGTGTTCTTATTGTTCAATGTTCTATTAATTGGAATCCTTGGCGGTGCTGAGTACGCCAAGATCTCTGGCTCCATTAAATTTTTCCTACAAGTCGTCTTGATGATGCTCTTTGCTGTGGCGGTATTTGGCCTGCTGGTGAGGCGCTTTTCAATGGATATTAGCCGACTCTTGCTGATAGGCATTGCGCTTGGCTTATTGATTCAATCTTTGGTTGAGTTCTTTGCAAGACTGATTACACCAGAAGATTTTTCTCTGTTTCAGGGCATTGCGTTTGCCCAATTTAACCGTGTTCAAACAGAGCTTTTAGGTGTCGTCGCAGGTGTTCTATTGTTTGTTATTCTTATGTTGTGGCGCATTTATCCGGCAATCGACATCTATCGTTTAGGACGGAATAGCGCCATCAATCTTGGTATTCCTTATATAAAAATGACCACGAATCTGCTGATGCTGGTGGCCATATTAGTCAGCGCCTCTACGGCTTTAGTCGGTCCTATTTTTTTCTTTGGCTTGTTAATCACGGCGATTGTTTTTGCTCTTTTTCCCACAGCTCGATCGGGTTCATTCATGATCATGGCGGCTTTTATTGGCGCGATTTCTTTGGTAGGCGGGCAGGCAATTTTTGAACATGTGTTAGGGCTAGCATCCACATTAAGCGTCGTCATCGAGTTTATTGGTGGCTTGGTGTTTTTTATGCTTTTACTGAAGAGCAGAAAATCTAATTGAGTGTATGAATGATTGAACTATTAAACGTACAACATAGCATTTCAGGCAATAGCGTGCTTGAAAACACAAGCTTGACGCTCACTGGGAATCAGGTCATTGCTCTGATCGGGCCGAATGGTGCAGGCAAATCGACGCTCTTGTCTTTGATGTCTCGTTTGTTGCCCCTGCAAACAGGTAAGATACTTTTTGATGGAATGGACATATCGACCACGAGAAGTGACGAAGTGGCTCGTAAAATGGCAATACTTCAACAAAGTACGCACTTTATGAGTCGTTTAACGGTAGAGGATTTATTAATCTTCTCTCGTTACCCTTACCATAAAGGCAGACCGAAAACCGAAGACAAAACCAAGGTAGAAGACATCATTCAATACTTTGGCTTAGAGGCTTTAAAGCATAAATTTATTGATCAATTATCAGGTGGACAAAGACAAATTGCCCTTGTTGCAATGACATTTTGCCAAGACACCGATTATATCTTGCTGGATGAACCTTTAAATAATCTCGATATGTATCATGCTCGACACTTGATGAGAATACTCAAGCAAGCGATTGCAGATTGGGGGAAAACCATTGTGGTCGTCATGCATGACATTAACTATGCCAGCCAATATGCGGATTATATCGTCGCCTTACAACAGGGCAATGTACTCTTTCACGGCCAAACACTTGAAGTATTAACCGAATCCAATATAGGACAACTGTATAACCTTGATGTATCCATGCTAACGCTTGGAGACAAGCGATTTTGTGTTCACTTTTGAGGATAGACATAAGTGGTCAGATTACTCACCTTAAGTAATTGGTTAAAGATAGCTAGATGCTGCTCCTGATTCAGTTTAGGTTTAGGTTAACAGTTTGCTGATCACGGCAACCTGACTGTGGAGTGTTTTATGAACCGGGCATTTATCGGCAATCTCTAAAAAGCGTGCCGCTTGTTGTTCATCTAAGTCACCTTGGAAACGGATGTTTCTCACAATGGCTTCAATGCCGTTTTGCTCTTCACAATTATCACAATCCTCTTTGTAGTTTCGAGTGTGGGTGAGTTCTACCTTAATGTGTTCGACAGGTAAGTTCTTACGTTCTGCATACATTCTGAGTGTCATTGCGGTACAAGCCCCCAAGCCTGCTAAAACGTGATCGTAAGGGTCTGGGCCAGAATTTTTTCCACCCACTTTTACAGGCTCATCCACTATCCAGTAATGGCTTGAAGTGCTCACGTGTTGAGCGAATTTGTGGTCTTTTTCTTCTACCAATACATGACCTTTTGCCACATTACTTTGGTAAGCCGTTTCTTCGCTTGGAACGTATCGACTTGCCCAAGCAGCAATCACATCAGCAGCGTATTCCGAGTCTTTTTTATCACTGAGTAAATGATCCGCATCATCCAAACTGACAAAGCTTTTTGGGTGCAGCGCCGCTTGGTATATTTTCTCAGCTTCAGTGATATTCACTATGCTGTCGATAGGAGAGTGCATAACCAGCAAGGCTTTTTTCAACTGACTAATATGCTGATTGCCATAGCTATTGATATCATCTAAAAACTGCTTTTGAATATGAAAACGACGGCCAGCAAGGCTTACTTCTGCCTCGCCATTAGCTTCAATATCGTCAATGTGAGCGGAGAAATTATGGGCAACATGAGCCGCATCCGACGGTGAACCGATGGTGACTAATGCCATGGATTCCGGCACTTTTTGCGCCACGCCTAAAACAGCGGCACCACCAAGGCTGTGACCAATTAACAACTTGGGTGCGGCGTATTCATTACGTAGAAAATCCGCTGCCGCTACAAGATCTTGAATATTTGACGAGAAGTTCGTATTAGAAAAATCCCCATCGCTGTTGCCTAACCCCGTAAAGTCAAAGCGTAATACGGCAATGCCTTTTTCCATCAACGCGCGACTAATCCGAGAAGCCGCCGCCACATCTTTACCGCAAGTAAAACAGTGGGCGAAGAGGGCGTAAAATTTGATGCCCGATTCAGGCGTTTCTAACAAGCCACTCAGTGTATGATCACCACTGGTAAATTCTACTTTTTGACGCATAAGGTATTCCTTCAATCAAAACCAAATAAGAGAGCACAATATCATGCTAAAAATTATGCCCAGTATGGCTGAAAAGCAGAAAAACAACTCAAGAAACTGAGCAAGAAAATAGAAATCTACAAGGAAGGTTAATTAATGCGTCCAAACTTAAAGCAGCCATACGTAAGTCGAACTCTTTTCCTATAAAAGGGGTTTGACCCTGACTATTTGTACCGTTCCGCCATTTGAAAATGACATTCCTCCTCGAAACTTTCCTCTATAAAAGAGCCGCCTACCTCGTCGGAATGCCATGTTCAAACGTCCTATATCGTAGATCACGATGAGAGAGGAACGACCGTAACCTGACACTGAAAGCGAAGCTTTCACCTTCTGTATCTGACTGACGAATCATCATAGGCAAGCTATATTAACCAATTGGCTATTTTTAAACTCTCCTATACCTTGCTTGTTTATACATTTTAAATAACTCGATTTTGCGTGTTTACACTGGCAGGAAATAAAAAGTCGTCGTAATATCAATGATTAAGAAATCACCGTGCTGAGATAACGCACAGGGGATAAAAGGAATAACGCGAATGCGCACTATTAAAAATGTTACACCCCAGCCACAAGGAATTAGCTTTTGTCTAATCTGACGAGATCAGAAAAAAGAAAATTAGAACGAATGCTTGGTATGGCCAGTGGCTATGTCATAGATTTCTCAAATCGTACTTTGGAAGAGTTTGTCCTCGAAAGTACAGGTAAGGAAATATATGATGAAAAATATGAACTCAATAGTGGGTCTAAAGCCAACAGAATGAGAGCTTTTTGGGACATTGAATCAAATTATGTCGTTGGAAAACTGCTAGGTGATATATTCGATGAATGGGATGAATATAAAGGCTATAACAATACAGAAACTCCGAGTGAGGAATGCCTAAAAATCGTTCAACGTTTAAAGCTGAGCGCTCCCGTTCCTGATATAGATGCAGTTGTCGCAAATTCTGAAGATAAAGACTTCGAGAGTCTTGCGAAAGCAGTGCGTGATTCAATTGATAGAAATGAACCCGAAGCTGGTCTTGATAGGCTACACACATTTCTTGTCAAATATTTCAGGGTTCTTTGTGAAAAATATGGAATTGATACCAACCAGAAAAAACCTCTTCATGGTTTAGTCGGTGAATACATCAAAAAAATGAAAGCTATTGGTGCAATCGAATCAGAAATGACCGAGCGGATTTTGAAATCGAGCATTGCCAATATGGAGGCTTTTAACCATGTTAGAAATAAGCAAAGTTTTGCGCATGATAATAATATCCTGAAATACACCGAAGCAATGCTCATTTTTGGGCATGTTACTAGTTCTATTCGGTTTATAGAAGAATTGGAAAATAGCCAAAAAAAGCTAGTTGAAACTAAACCTACAGAATGGGAAGGTATTCCGTTCTAATTCGCAAAAGGTGACAGGTTGCTACGCAGTTGAGGCGGGCATTCCCCCTAGAGAAATATATGTATCACAGAGAATGGAAGTGTCGTTGTCCCAAAGAAACTGCCGATGGGTTTGTTGAATACCTAGCTGAAACGGGTATTAAAGATACTCAGAGCATAGAAGGTTGCACTGGATATCAAGTGTTAAAAAGAGAAGTCGGAGATGAAGTAGAAATAACTTTTGTCTCGTTCTGGCAAGAGTTTGAATTGATGAAGGAATACGCTGGAGACAATCTTTATAAGGCGGTGCTTTACCCAGAGGATCACAAATATCGAATTGTCCCTGATACTGAAGTAAAGGTGTATGACGTTATTGAGACGTTAACTGCTAGCGATTTCATCAATTAAAACCTTATCGAAACAATTCACTGTGGCTGCCGATTCTTGCTAATTTCAAAACCTCGCTTTCTGCTTTATAAATGAGTACTAAGTCAGGTTTTACATGGCAATCTCGGTAGCCTTGTCAACCTCCGTGTAGAGCGTGGTCTACATATTTCTCAGGTAATTCATTTTCGAGTTGCAGTTGTTTAATAACATGGCCAACTTCCACCACATCTGGAATAGACAATTTAGCGATCTTTTTAAAATCTTTTTTAAATTGTGTCGAGTATTCGAGGCTCAGCATTATTCTGCTGCACTAATTTCTAAGTCATTAAATAACTGATTAAGAGTTTGAGCTTTGTTGCCCTTGTTTGATTCTAGCTCTTCAATTGCATTGGCCGTTAAGCTGTTTGGTGTTTGGGCCTTGAGCTCAAAAGGTATTCCTCCATGATTAATCACAGCTTTCGCAAACAGTTTGAGTGCCTGAGAAGGGCTTAGCCCTATGCCTTCACAAACCTGAATGAACGCCAATTTGGTGTTGTGATCTATACGAGTGCTTAACATTTCAGTTTTCATTTTTTCACCTAAATGCAGTATATGTCATACAATGTTGTACAAAGTATGGCTATTGCTATACGGCAAAGCAATCTATTCAATAGTAAAGATCCCCTCATAAAAAAACGCCATCTTAGTTTTCTAAGGTGGCGTTTTTTATGGGTGAAGCAGTAGGGTATTTGTAATGAACGATTACTTCGTTTTGCCTTTAAAGAGTGTGACGATATAGAGAAAGTAGATTCCAGCCGCCACAGAGACAAGGGCAAATACGGCTTGGGCGTTGCCGGGGATGAACTCCATAAAGGAGGTGAGAAATTGCCCTAGAAATACAGCCATGGCGAAGTAGGATAAGTTTTTCCCTCTTTGGCTTGGGAGGCTTCTTTCGACGGTAATGTGGTTCAGTAATGGAATGGATAAGCCAAACCCTACGCCTGAGAAAATGCCGCCAAGAATGAGTATGTAAGGATTCTCGCCAAAGTAATACGCGGCGTGTGACAAAGCGTAGAAACAAAAAGCAAAACTCAGTGAACCTTTGTCTTTAAAGCGTGTGTATATTTTCGGTAAAAAGTGCGCTGTGATCACCGCCATTAATGACACAAAAGCGAGGAATAAGCCGATTTTGTCTTCTGTGTATCCTGAATGTTCCATGGTGATTGGCAGTACCACAAAGCCAGAAAAGAAGAAGGTCATTGCGATACAGGAAGTAATGAAAATCGGCTTTAAAGACACTTGCTGAGCGTTTTCTGATGCATGACTTTCTGTGTCTGGCTCGACAGGGTATTTATTCGGGACTAATAACAGCATCATTCCTAAGAAAATCCACGCCATGGCGTACAACAAGAAAGGTTGATTCCAGCTATTTATGGCGAGCAAACCGCCGATGAATAAAAACACCACGCCGCCAAGTTCTATTGCCATGCCTTGTTTTGCCATCATGGCGAGGCGTTTATGACCAAAATAGAATTGGGAAATGAGAGTTGTGCTACCTGCCATGGTTAATGCGGTGACCGCGCCTAATAAAATACGATTGGCGAAAACCGTTTCTGGGCCGTAGAGCCATTGTCCTGAAAGACCCAATGCACCATATAAAAATAACGCGATGGCGGTGCAGTAATAAGCGCCGTATTTGTCGATCAGCCGTCCAGCGAAGGGGGCAAAAAGCACGACACCCAAAGAGGGCAATGTGATGAGCAAGCTGGCGTAATCTGCCATGCCGAGGTTTTGAGCAATGTTAGGTAACGCGGGGGCAACGATAGAACCAACCATAATGGTTAGACTGGAAATACACAGTAAGGTGAGGCTTCCTAAAGTAGAAAGGTAACTCATGATGACTCCTAATAACGTGATCTTTGGGTTAGTTGTGGAGTATTTTAAGTGGCTGGCTTTTATATTAAAAATGATTTAATTTGATAGAATCTATACGATTTTGGTATTAATTTTGGATGTTAAATCTTTAAAAAGCTTTGTGGCGGTGGCCACATTAAAAAGCTTCTCTGCGGCGGCGCGAGAGCTTCACACGGTTCAGCCTGCGATTAGTCGGCATATTGCGGCTCTTGAAGAAGAGTTAGGTACGAGCTTATTTATTCGCAATACGCGTGATGTGCAAATAACGGCCGCTGGCTTGCAGCTTTTGAGTGATGGTAAGGCGTTATTAAAGCAATTTGATGATGCTAAGAGTCGTACTCAAAAAGCGGCGAAAGGTGAGTTAGGGCATTTACGAATTGGGTATTTGCCATCGGCTTGCTTGACCTTAATCCCTTATTTAGTGAAACGCTTTCATGCAGAATTTCCTCATGTGGACATTAGTTTGTATGAAATGACGGTGGCGGAACAGCTGATTGCTTTTAAGAACGATGACATTGATGTGGGTGTGTCTCGTCCATTGCCAGCGGATAATATGGCGGGATTAAACAGCGCGTCTTTATACCGAGATCATTTGTGTGTGGTTGTTCCGCAAGAACACGCTATGGCGGAACAGGGCGAAATCAAACTCAGTGATTTGCAGGAAGAAAACATTATTTTGTTTCATCGAGAAGAAGCGGTGGGCTTGTTCGATACGATTATTCATTTGTGTCAGGCCAATGGTTTTTCACCAAATTTGTCCGCTCAGCCAAAGCATATGCAAACATTGCTGACGATGGTTGCTTCTGGATTGGGTGTGGCGATTGCGCCATATTGTGTCGCGAAGCTTTATACAAAAGGATGTTGTTTTATTCGGATAGAAAGGGATGACACTGACATATGGACGCACATTCATTATCAAGAAAAAGGCCTAACGCCAACGGCCAATGCCTTTGTGGAATTGGCGAAAGCGTCGGCTGATGTGATCCAAGAACAAATGAAAGTTCTATCATTTGACGCTTAAGATAAGGCTCCAAAAGCTTGATAATGGGAGAGGTAAACTTTCCCTGACAAGTGCGTCATAAAATCACTTGCTTTTAATTGGTCCATCACTGGGCCTTTTATTTCAGATAACGACAGCTTGATGCCTTTATCCAAAAGTTGCCTGTTGAGGGACTTCAGCATTTCAAGTGCACTAAAATCAATCTCACTGATCGAGTTACATTGAATAATAATGTGCTCGATTTCCGCTCTGTTCTGAATCATGTTTAATATGGTTTCTTCGAGAAAGGTAGAGTTGGCAAAGAACATACTTTCATCTAATCGCAGGCTTAATAAATGCGGTAGGGTTTTTACGTCATGTCTTTGTATGTTCCTAAAATGTTGTGTTTTTTTCTAAATTTCAGCAATTAAAATTGTTAGGGCAGATTGATCATTGAGCAGAGATGTTGCTGGTGGTTTTCTTTCGCAGTGAGGTGATTTGAGCCTGAATAAAATAAAAAAGGTGGTCATATAGACCACCTTTTTAGGATTCGTTTTAGCGTTTTTGGCAGTGTTCTTTTAGCTGTGTTCTTTTAAGAACTCTTCGCTTAAGTACAGCTCTTCGTTGCTGTTTACTTTTACGTCACGGTCTAGAATCATTTGTGCGATTTTCTTCGCTTCTTCTAGGGAGTGCATTTCGTATGTTCCGCATTGGTATTCGTTAAGCTCTGGAATGTCTTCTTTGGCTTTTACGGTTAATACGTCAGCCATGGCCGCTTTCCAAGAGACGGCAACTTTATTTTCGCTTGGTGTACCGATTAAGCTCATGTAAAAACCAGTGCGGCAGCCCATTGGAGAAATGTCGATGATTTCTACTTGGTCGCCGTTTAGGTGATCACGCATGAAGCCAGCAAACAAGTGTTCCAAAGTGTGGATGCCTGTTTCAGAAAGGATCTCTTCATTTGGAATACAAAAACGTAAATCGAATACTGTGATGTCGTCGCCCTTTGGCGTTGACATAGATTTAGCAACGCGAACGGCTGGTGCGTCCATTCGCGTGTGGTCTACGCGAAAGCTGTCTAGTAATGGCATAAAGTTCTCCTGCTTGTACATATGATAGGCAACATGGCATGTGTTGCTGTCATTAAGTTTTTATCTTGAGTGATAAACAATGTTGGTTATTGTACAGGAACTTTTGAATCTTTGACGGAGGTTTTTTGTCCTTTTATGAATTCATAACACAAGGCTAGGCAAAACATCAGGCTGGCAAAGAGCATGCTTTGGCCGATGAAAAATACCATGCCGCCGCAACTGATTAAGGCAATTACAGCTGATATTTGTGTCATTCGGTTTACCAATTTTATTGCCGCTATGCAGGTAAGTGTGTAGATAAGCAAGAAGCTTCCGTTCGTCATTTCGATGAACCATGTCATTTTCCAGCCAGATAACTCCGAAAAAAGAATGGAAAACAGCGTAACCAATCCAACTAATAAAACGGCTTTTTCTGGTGCGCCATTTTTATTAAGACGAGAAAAAAGTGTCGGCAATGCGCCTTGTTGAGCCATGGATTGCACCATGCGTGAGAAGCCTAGAATATAAATTCCAACATTGGCAAAGGCAATAATATAAGCGCCAATGGCAAATATTCTACTGCTGGTTTCTCCCATCAGTTTACTAACGAGAAGGGCCAATGATTGACTGTTGGTGACTTCGTCTCCATAGGTATGATGCCACGCAATAAGAAGAACCAAGCTTAGATAAGCTAAAATGACCAAAGCCATACCGCCTAATAGCGCGATGGGGAAGTCTCGTGCTGGGTTTTTAAACTCAGCACCCATGTGGGCCATCACTTCGATGCCAAGAAAACACCAAAAAATCACACCTGTTGCGTACAGTGTTTGTTGCCATTGACCTGGATTCTCAGGTGTTTCAATCACTCGTAAACTTGATTGGATATCACCGATTAAGCACAACCATAAAATGGTGATGATCATGCTGATGACAACGCCTGTTTGAAAGCGCGCAGACGTTTGCATACCAACAATGGCAAAGATCAGCATGCCTGCAAGGGTCAATAGGCTGAAAGCTAAGATCCATTCGTCTGATGTTTTAAACACAATGGTTAAATAGGCCGCAGCAACTTTAATCGCAACAGCAGGCCCGACTAATAAAATGCTGAGAAATAGCCAGCCTACGGCTTTTTCATATCGAGACCCAAAGGCGCGGCCAATGTAATGAGAGGCTCCGCCAGCAGAAGGGTATTTTGAGCCGAGTAGGGCAAAAATAAAAGCAATCGGAATCACCATTACGGCGGTAATTAACCAAGCGTAAAAAGCAAAAGAGCCTGCTTCTGCAACAGACATGGCCGGTAAAATCATCAAGCCAGTACCGATGAAAGTGGTGACTGTCATGGCAATTCCTTGTATTGGGCCTAAGGTTCTTTGGTATTGAGACATGATTACCTTCTTAGTGAATAGGGTGTAATTGGTGTGAGTTAATAGCTGTTTTTTAATACGGCTAAGGATAAAATGCAGGGAATAAAAAAGCCCTAAGCAAGTTGTCGCCATTTGGCGGCATTTTGTCTGAATGACCGTCAAAATGACAGGGTTTTAAGTTGAGAGGAAATAAAGTGGCTGATCAATACGATCAAAAGATATTAGGTTTGTTGGTAAATGATGCCAGATTGTCAGTATCGGATATTAGTCGTCAGGTGAATTTATCTCGTTCGGCTGTGAGCGAACGTATTAAACGTATGGAAGATAATGGCACCATCACTGGCTATCACGCGCATACTTCTGTTTCAAAAGAAGAAGGAGTGACAGCGTATTTGGCGTTGACGTTTCGACCTTTATCTTGTGACTTGGTGCAACCTTTGGTCGAAGCCATACCTGAAGTCAAATTGTCTCATTCCATTAGCGGTGATCTAGATCTCTTGTTGCTGGTTCAAACTCCTTCAATGGCCCGTCTTAATGACATTCGCAACGAAATGGATAGCTGGCCAAATCTTGATAAAATTGTCACACACATGTGCTTGTCGAAACGGATTGATCGATGGTAATGGACTAGACGGGAAGTCGTTTAATTACTGAATGCGTATAAAAAACGGGCTTCTTAAATTGAAACTAAGAAGCCCGTTTTTTTATGAATCTTGTGCGATTACAGTAATTGTTAAGGCATCATGCCTAGGGCGGTTAAACCTAGGTTTTCTGGTAACCCCAACATAATGTTCATGTTTTGAATGGCTTGGCCTGATGCGCCTTTTACCAGATTATCAATCACAGATAGGACAACGACCTTGTTGCTGTCTTGTGGGCGATATACTGCAATGCGACAGAAGTTCGCACCTTTGGTGCTGCGAGTTTCTGGTGTGCTTCCTGCTGGCATAACATCGACAAAGAATTCATCTTTGTAGCGCTCTTCAAATAAAGCTTGTAGATCAACCGATGTATCGGTCAATGTGGCGTATATAGTGGAGTGTATGCCACGAATCATAGGCACTAAATGCGGTACAAATGTCAGTCCAACTGGTGAGTCACTTACCGCTTGTAAACCTTGTTTGATCTCGGGAAGGTGACGGTGTCCTGCTACGCCATAAGCTTTGAAACTTTCACTGGCTTCACACAATAGTGAGCCAACGTTTGTGCCTCGACCTGCGCCACTGACACCCGATTTTGCATCGGCGATTAAATCAGACGGATCAATAATTCCAGCTTCCAATAATGGAATAAGCCCCAGTTGTGTTGCTGTTGGGTAACAACCTGGATTAGCCACTAATTGCGCACCTTTGATTGCGTCACGGTTCATTTCGGGTAAACCGTACACTGCTTTTGCTACATAATCTGGTGTGCGATGATCCATGCCGTACCATTTTGACCACTCCACTGTGTCTTTAATACGGAAATCGGCACCCAAATCCACAACCTTGATTCCGCGATCGATCAGCTCTGGTACTTGATCCATGGCGACGCCATGTGGTGTTGCATAGAAAACGAGATCGCACTTGGCTAATTCTTCAATGTCTGGATTTGAAAAGCGAAGGTCATAGTGACCGCGTAAGCTAGGATATATATCGGAAATGAGTTTGCCTTCTTCGCTACGTGATGTAATCGCAGCAACTTCCACTTCTGGATGATTGGCTAAAAGTCTTAATAATTCGGCTCCGGTATAACCCGTTCCACCTACGATGCCTATTTTATACACTGTTTCTTCCTAATAAATGATGCCTTGATAGAGGCAATTGCGAATTTGTTATATAACTGCTTGAATAGTGCACGAAATTCGCTCCCGTTTAAAGAGAGGTGGGAATCTGAAAGGGTTAAATTTAAGGGAAAAATGGTCGCGTAAGGCGAGAGCTTATGACGACTTATCCATATTAGCCGCTTTAGGCGCTTTGTGTGGCTTGCTCAGCGGTCTGCTCATGGCGTTGTTTTATGCTGTGATTTATCTGCCCGCACGTTATTTTATTGGTGCGGATTTTGATGCTTTTGAGACCTTATCTGTTGAATGGCGTGTTGGTTTATCGGTTTCTGCTTGCTTCCTTCTTGCGTTAGTTTTTACAGGCTTGCCCAAAAAGCTACATAAGGTCGGAGTGCCTTATGTGGTGGAAAGGTTAAATTATTACAATGGTAATTTGCCTTTCTGGAATGGTGTGGTGCAGTTCTTTACGGCTGCATTGGGTTTAATTGGTGGACTTTCCATTGGTAAAGAGGGCCCGGCTGTTCATCTGGGTGCTACTTTGGGTGGCTATTTGGCTGGAAAAGCTAAGTTGCCTCAATATGGTGTTGAAACATTGCTGGCATGCGGTGTGGCAGGTGCTATTTCGGCGATTTTTCAAACACCTTTGGCAGGTGTTTTGTTTGCATTTGAAGTGATCTTTTTAGAGTATCGGCAGCGTTATGTGTTGCCTCTTCTTTTATCTTCGGTCATTGCGACGCTCGTTAGTCATTTTTTGATTGGCCCTTTGCATATTTTCAGTATCGACAGTATTTTTTCTGTGGTTCTGTCGTTGGATATGTTTCTTGCTTGTTTTGTGTTGGTTGTGTTTATTGTGCTTTTGTCCGCACTTTTTCTGCATACGCAAAAAATCCTGTGGCGCCTTAGTGGTTTTTCCGTTTGGATTCGTTTCACGGTAGTAGCGGCACTTACTGCGTTAGCAGCGGTTTATTTTCCTCAAACGTTGGGAAGTGGTTATGCCTCCCTATCAAACGTACTTTCTGGTGAACTGGTTGTTTATTCTTTGCTTTTGTTGGTCATCGTTAAAACATTATTGACGGCGTTTACCGTTGGTTTAGGTGTTCCTGGAGGCATGATTGGCCCAACTTTTATTATTGGTGGTTTGGCTGGTGCGCAAGTCGCTCAGATGTTTGAGAGTGAATTTATCTATATCGTTTTGTTTGCTTTGCTGGGCATGGCAGCGATGATGGCAGCGAGCTTTCAGGCTCCTTTGACGGCGTTGGTAGCAATTGTGGAGATGACGCATTCATCCGAAGTGATTGTGCCGGCGTTGTTTGTGATTGTTTTATCGTGTTTGCTGACACGAGTCTTTTTTCATCAGGAGTCTGTATT
Source organism: Marinomonas sp. 5E14-1 (assembly GCF_039939215.1). NCBI lineage: Bacteria > Pseudomonadati > Pseudomonadota > Gammaproteobacteria > Oceanospirillales > Oceanospirillaceae > Marinomonas > Marinomonas sp. 5E14-1. Next base: position 47,910 of record NZ_JBDXMW010000018.1, read on the forward strand.
CACGGAGAGATTAAGCTATATCGGAATGGTCTCTTCTATTAACCCGCTTCAACGTTATTTGCGACAGCATACGGTTAAGCCTGTGGCAGAAGATGTGTTATTGATTTCTGCTCAGCGACCTCTTGAACGAGTAAAAGATTTGGCGTTAAGTGTGGTAGACTACGCCGCATTCGAGCAGGCTGGAGAATGGTATTTTGTTCGACGAAATTCGCTGTTAGAGGCTTTGCAAACATTAGACTTTGGTCCTCAGCCTTGGCTTGTGACTGATGGCGAAAAGGTGTTGATGGATTTAACCAAAGCCGTTGAATTTTTGCCGATTCAGCGAATAGACGAGCCAGCTTCATTGGAAATTATTTTGAATTGGTTTCAGACCACTGAGTTGTCTGAAGTGTTGGTTTCTTTATCTGATAATTCTTTGTGTCTTGTCACTCGACAGCGCCTTGACCAATTTTTGTTAAAAAGTGAATGATCGAGAAAGCGATTGTTTGCGTTTAGTCTTTACTTGCTTTGTTATAAAGCGAAATACATTACTAGTTTATGGAACTTAAGAAATTATGAGTCGATCAAGTGATTTATATGCACGAGCACAACACCGTATTCCTGGCGGCGTAAACTCCCCAGTACGAGCTTTTAATGGTGTGGGCGGAACGCCTGTTTTTTTCCAAAAGGGAGAAGGCGCTTATGTTTATGATGAAGATAAGAAACGTTATATCGACTATGTTGGATCTTGGGGGCCAATGATTTTAGGTCACTCTCATCCAGATGTGTTGGATGCGGTAAGGCAGCAACTTGATTTTGGCTTAAGTTTCGGTGCGCCAACAGAAGTGGAAATCACCATGGCAGAAAAAGTGTGTGAGCTTGTTCCTTCTATGGATATGGTTCGCATGGTGAATTCTGGTACGGAAGCGACCATGAGTGCGATTCGTCTCGCCCGTGGTTATACCGGACGAGACAAAATAGTGAAGTTCGAAGGCTGCTATCACGGGCATTCTGATTCATTGTTGGTGAAAGCGGGATCGGGTGCGTTGACTTTGGGTGTGCCAAACTCTCCTGGTGTTCCTGCTGATTTAGCCAAGCATACAATCACATTGCAATATAACGACATTGATGAAGTGAAACGTTGCTTTGCTGAAATAGGTGATCAGGTTGCTTGTATTATTGTTGAACCAGTTGCAGGCAATATGAACTGCATTTTACCTGTTGACGGTTTCCTTCAAACTCTTCGAGAAGTGTGTGATGAATCTGGTGCGGTGTTAATTTTTGATGAAGTAATGACTGGTTTCCGAGTTGCGCTTGGTGGAGCGCAGGAGCATTTTGGTGTTGTGCCAGATTTAACAACGCTTGGTAAAGTAATTGGTGCTGGAATGCCTGTTGGTGCTTTTGGTGGAAAACGTGAAGTTATGGAATGCATTTCACCGTTAGGGCCAGTTTATCAAGCGGGTACTTTATCGGGTAATCCTGTTGCTATGGTCGCTGGTTTGGCTGTGTTGAATAAAATCAGTGAGCCAGACTTTCATAAAACATTAGGTGCTAAAGCAGCTCGCCTTGTGTCTGGATTGAAAGCAGCGGCGGATGAAGCAGGTGTTCCATTTTGTGTTGTTAGTGTGGGTGGCATGTTTGGCTTCTTCTTTTCTGAAGCGGATGTTGTGAGTAGTTTTGCCGAAGTTCAAAACTGTGACCTCGCTCGATTTAAAGCATTCTTCCATTGCATGTTGGAAGAAGGAGTGTATCTTGCTCCTGCGGCTTTTGAAGCTGGCTTTATTTCTCAGGCACACACAGATGAAGATATTGATTTTACAATTGCAGCGGCTAAACGCGCTTTTGCAAAGCTCCTATAAAGTGAGCAAGGTGAGGATGTTTGTATGTCGATAGACGATATAAAGAAAGCGCCAGTGGATGATATTGAAGATATTGATCTTGGCGATGAGAAAAGACAGCCGCGAAAAGGGGTGTATTTACTTCCTAACCTTTTTACAACGGCGGCGTTGTTTTCCGGTTTTTATGCAATTATTGCAGCGATGGACGGTAACTTTTCAAATGCTGCTGTGGCTATTTTTATCTCTATGGTGTGTGATGGGTTAGACGGACGAGTGGCGCGGTTAACTCATACACAAAGTGCTTTTGGCGCAGAATACGATTCGCTCGCTGATATGGTGTCGTTTGGTATCGCACCAGCATTGATTGTTTTTACTTGGTCATTAGAACCGCTCGGTAAGATAGGTTGGATTTCGGCTTTTATTTATGCTGTAGGTGCAGCACTTCGTTTGGCTCGCTTTAATACCATGCTGTCAGTCGAGGAAAAACGCTATTTTACAGGGTTGCCAAGCCCAGCGGCGGCGGCTATTTTGGCTAGCGTGATTTGGGCTGCCAGTGAAAAGGGGGTTTCAGGTGATAGTTTGTCGATTCTGATGGCTTTGCTTGTGCCTGTTGTTGGTTTGTTGATGGTAAGTAATGTTAAGTATCGCAGTTTTAAGGATCTCAACTTGAAAGGGCGAGTGCCTTTTGTTGTGTTCTTGATTGCTATTTTGGTGTTTGTGTTAATTGCGCTTGAGCCGTCATTAGTCTTAATGGCTGTGTTTTGCGTGTATGGTCTTTGGGGGCCTTTAGGGTTCATATTCAAAGGATTACGTTAGCTCTTAGTTTAAAATAGAATGGATTGCTTGTTAACTGAAGCTTTTTTGAACTAGCGGAGATAACCTATGTCTATAGTTCAACTATGAGGGAGGTTGCTTATGCTAATTCGTGTAAAAAAAGCGTCTGATTGTTCTGAATCAGAAGTCATAGATGAGTCCGTTTATTTGAATCGACGCCAGTTTATGAAGGTGACTGGTGGTGCTGTTTTAGGCGCTGGAACGATTGGTTCTGTTTCAGCTGCCTTACAAGGTGGAAATCCTCTTGTGCCTTCCTCTTCTTTGGCTCCCGCATTTCAAAATATCATTGAGACACCTTACGGTGCCGATGAAAAGGCCGCTCCATTCGATGTTGCTACCTCTTACAATAACTTTTACGAATTTGGTTACGGTAAAAACGATCCAAAAGAAAGAGCGACACAATTCCAAACTTCGCCTTGGACAATTACGGTAGAAGGCGAAGCTGAAAAAACAGGCGTTTTTAATCTCGAAGACATTATAAAAGAGTCGATGCTTGAAGAGCGTATTTATCGCCTTCGTTGTGTTGAGGCTTGGTCAATGGTGATTCCTTGGGTTGGTGTTTCTTTGGGAGATGTTCTAAAGCGTTTTGCGCCGACGTCCAAAGCGAAATATGTTTATTTTGAGACTTTGTACGATCCTAAACAGATGCCAGGTCAAAACGGTAATGGCTTGGATTGGCCTTATCGCGAAGGCTTGCGTATAGATGAGGCAATGAATCCGTTAGCCCTATTGGCAGTTGGAATGTATGGCAGTGTCCTTCCTAATCAAAATGGTGCGCCTGTACGTCTAGTCTTGCCTTGGAAGTATGGCTTTAAAAGTATTAAGTCGATCGTGAAGATACGTTTTGTTGAAACTATGCCAGAAACAACTTGGAGTATGTTGGCTCCGAGCGAATATGGTTTTTACGCTAATGTGAATCCAAATGTCGATCACCCTCGTTGGACTCAAAAGCAAGAAAGACGTTTGCCAAGTGGTGTGCTTTTTCCGAATGTTATCGAAACCAAAATGTTTAATGGTTATGAAGATGAGGTTGCTTCTTTATATTCTAGTATGGATCTAAGTAGGTTTTATTAATATGGCGTCGTTCTGGGATAGGAAAGAGAAGCCTTATGTGGTGCTTTTGTTTCTTTTGCCGTTGCTTTGGATGGTTATTTCACTTTTATTAGGGTGCTATTTTCCTGATCCTGGAAAAGCTCTGATGAATTTGAGTGGTATTTGGGCGAGCGTCTTCATTGTTGCTGTTTTGTCTTTAACGCCAATAGCTAGGGTGAAGACGTTTTGCGTTATTTCTCGGTATCGTCGTTTTGTGGGTTTAACAGCCTTCTTCTATTCATTATTTCACTTGCTTGTTTATCTAATCTTGTTTGCAGGGTTAAGTGTTTCATGGATTTTGTCGGATCTTGTGCAGAAACCTTATATTTATGCAGGAGTGGCAGCGACCGTTATTCTTTTTTTGTTGGCGATTACCAGTACTAAGAAAATGATGAAAAGGTTAGGTAGGAAATGGAAGAAACTTCATCAATTAGTGTATTTGGCTGCAGTTTGTGTTGTCGCTCATTTATGGTTGCAAGTGAAGAGTGATATTGAGCTTGCTGTTTGGGTAACTGTCTTTATTGCTCCTTTACTACTCCTTCGTATCTATCAAAATCCGCGTTATAAAAAATATTTCAAGAAAATCTCATAAAACACTTGCACAAAATCTGTATATCCTTAATATACGCCCTCGCTGACACGGACAGGGCTTAGCATCTTAATTAGATTTAGGAAGTTGAGTGGCTTAAGTG
>NZ_JBDXMW010000019.1:0-48160 GCF_039939215.1 Marinomonas sp. 5E14-1
ATATTAAGGATATACAGATTTTGTGCAACCTTTTTATGTCAAAAAAGACAATTAATTTAATACAAAAGCCTTTTTGTTCACATAACAAACAAAAATACCTTTTTTAGAGTGTTTTTTAATCAAATCAAAACAAAAAAGCCTCGCTACAATTAAGTAACAAGGCTTTTTTCACAACTACCTTACTGAAACTAAGGCATTGCGGTTACGATAAGAAATTATTGAGCGCTTTGCGCTTGCAGATCTTCAAGTTGAATTTGAAGCTCTCGAAATTTAGCACCTAACATGGCTTCTTTTTCTGCAGGAGTAGAGGCTGCATTTAGGTCAACACTAGAGTCAACCTCTGCACCCATGCTTTCCAACTGAGCAGCAATAGCATCAACACGAGATTGCGCCTCAGCTAAAGCATTGTCATTTGCGAAAGCCGCTGTAGAGATTGCAGTAGCAGCCAAAAAAGTTAACGCTGATTTAGTAAATACATTCATAATTTTTCTCCATTCGCTAATTAAATTTCATTTTCAATAAAAAGGTCTTTATTGAGAACGATTGCGTTCCCACGAGAGAAATAATAGCAATAGATTTCCATTAAAAAAGCACCTGAAAGCCGCTTCCCCGTTTGATTCAGAATGAAAGCAATAAACTCTCGTTCGAAGACCTAAAGTAAAAATAGGTAAAGAGAAACTGACGAAATTAGAAGAATCCAGACACTTTATTTAGTAATTATGACGTCAAATACAGCACTCTGAAAAACACATACTTTTTAAGGTCCAATTTTTGGAGAGATAACAGGAATAGAATGACTAACAACCATTCTTTCAGTTGTGATATCGACTTTATAGGCAAGCACCTCAACACCTTTTTCCAGCACTTCAGCAAAAGCCAAGGCATATTTTTCATCTATATGGACAGCTGGAGAAACAGAACCGATCCCCGAATGACTCACACAGAAAAACAAAACCGCCCTATGCCCTTCTTCAACCATTTTTGCGAGTTCATACAAATGCTTACGCCCTCTATCAGTTACTGCATCAGGGAAATAGCCATTTCCATCCTCTTCTAATAAAGTGACATTTTTCACTTCAACATAGCATTTTTGACCTTCACTTCCAGTTAACAACCAATCAATACGGCTCTTTTCACCATATTTTACTTCGGCCTTTTGCTCTGCATAACCAGCAAGTTCAGACACAACACCATTCGCAATAGCCTCACCAACCAACTTATTTGGCAAACCTGTATTAATACAAGCTAGATGCTCGCCATCAACTTCAACTAATTCCCAGGTATAGCCCAACTTTCGTTTCGGGTTATCACTTTTAGAAAGCCACACACAAGCATTATCTTGCTGACAACGTTTCATCGAACCTGTATTCGGGCAATGAGCAACCACCACCTCACCACTAGGCAATTCAACATCAGACAAAAAACGCTTATAACGCTTAATTAAACGTCCTTCTATTAATGAGGTAGAAAAATCCAAAACGCAACTCCAACATTTTTTCTATATAGAACAAAAAAGCGGCTCTCTTTGGTAACAAAAGAAGCCGCTCTTTATATTCTTAAACTAAGTAGTTAATCCGTGGAAATTATTCCCACTCAATCGTTGCTGGCGGCTTAGACGAAACATCATAAGCCACACGAGAAATATGTTCGATTTCATTAATGATGCGGCCAGAAACCGTTTCCAACAATTCATATGGAAGGTGCGCCCAACGAGCCGTCATGAAATCAATTGTTTCCACTGCTCGAAGAGAGACTACATATTCATAGCGACGACCATCACCAACCACACCAACAGATTTCACTGGCAAGAACACAACGAAAGCTTGGCTTGTTTTCTCATACCAGCCAGAACGACGTAGCTCTTCAATGAAAATAGCATCTGCACGACGAAGAATATCTGCATACTCTTTTTTTACTTCGCCTAAGATACGAACACCTAATCCAGGCCCAGGGAACGGATGACGATAAACCATGTCATACGGAAGACCAAGTGCAAGACCAAGTTTACGAACTTCATCTTTAAAAAGTTCACGAAGCGGCTCAACCAACTCCATCTTCATATCCTCAGGCAAGCCACCCACATTGTGGTGAGACTTAATAACGTGCGCTTTACCCGTTTTAGATGCGGCCGATTCAATGACATCAGGGTAAATTGTACCCTGTGCAAGGAAGTCGATACCGTCTAATTTAGAAGACTCTTCATCGAAGATTTCGATAAATGTATTACCGATGATTTTACGCTTCTTCTCTGGATCAGCTTCACCAGCCAACTTGCCAAGGAACAAGTCTTCCGCATCAACACGAATCACTTTCACGCCCATGTTGTCTGCAAACATTTTCATCACTTGGTCGCCTTCGTTTAAACGAAGTAAACCGTTATCAACGAAAACACACGTCAACTGACTACCAATTGCTTTATGCAATAAAGCCGCTACAACAGAAGAGTCGACACCGCCAGACAAGGCCAGCAGAACTTGCTTATCGCCCACTTGCTCACGCATTCTTTCGATTGCATCTTCAGCAATGTTAGCTGGTGTCCATAAAGTGTCACACTCACAAATATCCACTACGAAACGAGACAGAATTTTCCCACCTTGTTTCGTATGAGTCACTTCAGGGTGGAATTGAACGCCGTAAAACTTTTTAACTTCATTCGACATCGCAGCAATTGGACAGCTTTCCGTAGACGCCATCAAAGAGAAGTCAGCTGGCATTGCAGATACTTTATCACCGTGACTCATCCAAACATCTAATGCAGCAACACCATTGTTCGCTACATGATCTTGAACACCTTCTAATAAAGAAGAGCCTTCGTACTTACGGATTTGAGCATAACCAAATTCACGCAACTCAGAACCTTGAACTTTACCGCCCAATTGTTCTGCCATTGTTTGCATGCCGTAACAGATACCGAAAACAGGCACGCCCAAAGTAAATACAGCTTCTGGAGCACGAGGAGAACCCGGTTCAGGAACAGACTCAGGACCGCCAGCTAAGATGATACCTTTAGGAGCGAAATCAATAACCTCCTGATCTTCCATATCAAAAGCACGAACTTCACAGTAAACACCAATTTCACGAACACGACGCGCAATCAGCTGAGTGTACTGGGAGCCAAAATCAAGAATTAGAATTTTATGAGCGTGGATATCTTGCGACATTGTTAGCCATTCCTTTCACTCTATTCCAAAGAACATCGCCCTTTAAAATAGAAGTAATTAATCAATAGATAGTAAGAGCAAAAAATAAAGATGGGGCGTGTTATACGCCCCATCCAAATATTAAATTATCAAGCGATTAACCCACGTGATAATTTGGTGCCTCTTTCGTAATAGTCACATCATGAACATGACTCTCACGCATACCAGCACCGGTAATTTGAGAGAACTGAGTTTTCGTACGCATCGTCTCAATATCAGCTGAGCCAGTGTAACCCATAGAAGAGCGCACACCACCCATCAACTGATGAACAACCGCAACCATTGGTCCTTTCGAGGGTACACGACCTTCAATGCCTTCAGGAACAAGCTTCTCAACACTGCTTGAGTCTTGGAAATAGCGATCACTTGAACCTTGAGACTGAGACATAGCTCCAAGCGAGCCCATGCCGCGATACGCTTTAAATGAACGACCTTGGAACAAAACTACTTCACCAGGCGCTTCATCTGTACCAGCAAGCAAACCACCGACCATGATCACACTCGCACCTGCCGCAATGGCTTTACTGATATCACCAGAGAAACGCACGCCGCCATCAGCAATAACTGGAATGCCGCGAGGGTTCATTGCTTCAGCAACATTGGCAACCGCACTGATTTGAGGAACACCCACACCAGCAACAATACGAGTAGTACAGATAGAACCCGGACCAATGCCCACTTTCACACCGTCTGCACCTGCATCAGCAAGCGCAATCGCAGCTTCAGCAGTTGCAATATTGCCACCGATAACTTGAATATGAGGGAAGTTTTCTTTCACCCAGCGAACGCGATCAATCACGCCTTTCGAGTGTCCGTGAGCGGTATCAACCACAACCACGTCAACGCCCGCTTCAGACAAGGCTTTCACTCGTTCTTCAGTGTCTGCGCCAGTGCCAACTGCAGCGCCAACACGCAAACGGCCCTCTTCGTCTTTACACGCATTTGGGAAAGTCGTGGCTTTATTAAAGTCCGTAACCGTTACCATGCCACGCAATTCGAATTGCTCATTCACAATCAACACTTTTTCAATGCGATTTTCATGCAGCAATTTGCGGATGGAACCAGAAGACGCGCCTTCAAGAGCCGTTACAAGGCGATCTTTTGGCGTCATAATATCAGACACTTTTTTATCGAAATCTTTTACAAAGCGAACATCACGACTGGTCACTATACCAACGAGATCTTCACCTTTCACAACAGGCACACTTGAGATACTGTTTGCTGACGTCAACACCATTAATTCATTAATAGATGCATCAGGGTCGATTGTTACAAGATCACGAACAATACCACTTTCGTATCTTTTCACACGGCGCACTTCATTCGCCTGCTCTTCAACGGTCAAGTTTTTGTGCACAATGCCTATGCCGCCTTCTTGAGCCAAAGCAATCGCCATGCGATGTTCAGTAACTGTGTCCATTGCAGAAGACGTAAGCGGAATATTCAACTCGATGTCTTTCGTGATTTTGGTTTTGAGGCTAACATCCTTAGGAAGAACTTCGGAATAGCCGGGGATAAGCAATACGTCATCAAACGTTAGAGCTTCTTGCACGATTCGTAACATAATAGAGGGGTTTCCAATGCCAACAGGGTGTTAAGATGGCAAGTAATTCTACTCCTATAGTTGCCTTCGGTAAATCAAAACAACGAGAGATTAATGAATAATTTTACATCTTCTGTTCAACAGGAAACGGCTTTCAGTGTTTCGCAACTAAATAAACAAATCCAACAGCTACTTGAAGCCAGTTTTCCATGGATTTTAGTTGAAGGTGAAATATCGAATTTAGCCAAGCCTGGATCAGGTCATTGGTACTTTTCTCTTAAAGACGACAAAGCACAAATTCGCTGCGCCATGTTCAAAGGCAAAAACCGAACAGTACGTTTTCAACCCAAAGATGGCGATAAAGTAAGATTACGCGCAAAAGTCACTTTCTATGGGCCTCGTGGTGACTGCCAGCTCAGTGTAGAAAGTATGGAATCGGCTGGAGAAGGCGCGCTTCAGCAAGCGTTTGACCGCTTAAAAAACAGTTTGCAGCTAGAAGGCTTATTTGATGCCTCCCATAAAAAGCCACTGCCAACAAAGCCAGAGCGTGTTGCCATTATCACCTCCCCCGTTGGCGCTGCCGTACGAGACATGATCATTGCCTTTCGCCGTCGCTTCCCTTTAACAGAGCTGACAATCCTACCGTCATTAGTGCAAGGCCAAGATGCTGCAAAAAACATCTTAAAACAACTGCAACGAGCGGATGACAGCAGTCATTTCGACGCAATTATTCTTGGTCGCGGCGGCGGCTCACTGGAAGATTTATGGAGTTTCAACGACGAAGCATTAGCCAGAGCGGTTTTTCATGCTCAAACGCCAATTGTTTCTGCTGTAGGACACGAAACCGACTTTACCATTACAGACTTTGTCGCAGACGTTCGCGCCGCAACCCCAACAGCGGCTGCCGAACTATTGAGCCCAGATCGAAATCAGCTGGTTCGACAAATTGAGCAACAGGAAAAACAACTCACTCGACGCATCTCTCGCATTCTTGAACAATGTCAACAGCAGCTCGACTTCACAACAAAACGCATTCGCCACCCAAAAGAACGCATTGAGCAACAACAAAACCAGCTCAACCAATTAATACATCGTCTACAGCAAAACATTCAGCGCAAAGTGTCAGAGCAGCATATTCAGACAAACAACCTCTGCCATCGACTTGAAAGAAACAGCCCAGCTCGTCGTATTAGCCAAGAAAGACAAGCGCTCAACAATATAGACACAAGACTGGCGCACGCTCTGCGTAATAATCTAACCAACCAACAAACGGCTTTTGCTCGCATCATTGATAAACTCAACCTCGTCAGCCCACTCAATACTTTGTCTCGTGGCTACGCAATCGCCTCGAAAGACAAACAAGTGATTCGTTCTATTGAAGAAGTAGAAAAAGGTGATGCATTAACCGTACGAGTTCAGGATGGTGAAATATTATGCGCAGTCAGTGAAGGGAGAAAGATCCAACCAAGATAAACAATACTTTTATGTCAAATTAAAATACTTAAGCATCACTACAATATATAAACTCAAGCTTTTATTGAATATAAAAACCAAGGCTTTTATATTCCGAGTTACAAGGTAAAAGTGATATTTACTTTTTCCATTTTGTTTATCAAACACAAAGTGATCACCAAGGTTGGTTTATATGGCATTAAAACTCTCCACTAAAATAGTACTTTGCTTCTCTTGCATCGGCCTATTATTCATAGGATCTTCTTGGCTAAATTATGAGAGCCGACGGGAAGTCATTAGCGGATTAAATACCATTAATGAATCCTCTACCCCTATTGTAAAACTGTCTTCCAATGTCACAGATTCAGTGACCAGCGCTGAAATCCTATTACTAAAACTGCTCAACACAACAACTCCCACTGAACATTCAGAGCTACTAAGTCATATCGACCAAAACAAAAGCAAAGCATTGACAACTTTAGCAGAACTTAAAGCCGCTGCTAGTGGAGTGGATAGCAGCCTACAAGATGAAATACTCCCAAACATCGATTCACTGGATCTTGCGATGACTCATATGTTTGAGCTGACTGAAAAAATAGAAAAGCATCAGCATTCTTTTATCGATCTAAGCATGCAAGCAAAATCCATTTCCGATAAATTAACTCAATTAAGAGATGAAGTACTGCCTTTATTAGCCAACATCCTTCTTCAAGTTGAAAAAGACAATGTTATTTCCGTCATCAATGAAACTAACGCATCTATTTCGTCAGGTATGTTAGTTATCGAAGAGTTGGTCAACACAAGAAATATAAATGAATTAAAAAGCAATCGAGAACATTTTGTCGACTGGCAAAACATGCATTCCAATTTATTACCTAAATTGATTTTCTCCTCTAATGAAGATTACTTTAAGAACTTTGTCTCTGAATTATCCCTATTAACGCTTTCTATTCTTGATGCCGTAGAAGGTGATACAGGCCTCATCGCCATTCAAAACGAGCGATTGGCTCTAGCAGAACAATCACGTATAGACACTTTAGAGCTAGAAACAAAAATACAAGAAGTAAAAATAGCTACTCAAGGCTTACTGGATACCGCGTTTCGAATTAACACCAACCTTTCCGTTTCTTTAGGTGAGGATGCTGTCAATCAAAACCGCAACAGCGTTATGATAGGCATAGTCATCCTAAGCATGATTTTAATCCTTTCTATCTGGATTAGCCGTTTCTTGAAAACCTCTATCAGACAATTAATGAAAGAGCTGAACGATCTTTCTCAAGGCTATTTAAACCGTGTGCAAGCGACTAATAAAACAGATGAATTTGGTGAGTTAAATCGCTACATGGTGATGGTCATAAATAACCTCAGACAAACCGTCTTAAACATTGATGACTCTTCTCAATTTGTTGAAAAATCTGTCTCCAGTGTTGTGGACAGTTCCCAAAGCACCTTGGAGATAGTTCAGCAACAAAAATCTGAAATCGACTTAGTTTCAGCTGCACTGGTAGAAATGACAGCCACAGCCAATGAAGTAGCCACTCATACAGAGAAAACTCACAGAGAAGTGTTGTCTGCAGCCGAACTCGCAAAAGAAGGCCGAACTTGTGTGCAAGCCAGCTATCAAAGTATTGAGAAAATTTCAGAGCAAACAGGTCAAGCAATAAAAGTCATTGAAAATCTAGACTCCTCAGTGACCAGTATCGAAGACATTATCAGTGCCATCACAGACATCGCAGACCAAACCAATCTACTCGCGCTAAACGCGGCAATCGAAGCCGCAAGAGCCGGAGAACAAGGTCGAGGCTTTGCTGTCGTCGCAGATGAAGTGCGTACGCTCGCCACCAAAACACAAGAATCCACACTGGAAATACAGGAAAAAATATCCTCCATGGTGATAGATTCCAAACGCGCAGTTAACGTGATAAACCAAAGCGAAGAAAAAGTCGCCCTGAGTCTAGAACAGGCAAGAATCTCAGACGGCACCATTGCCAAATTCGAAGAAAAAATGAGCGAAGTTCGCGAACTCAGTTACCTAATTGCTACAGCCGCAGAGGAACAAGCTCAAACCACAGCAGAACTAGAAGGTAATCTAACCCGAATTTCAAATCTAACCGATGAAACAAACCAAAAAGCAGAATCCGCTAAAGACGTTGCCGTGTCTCAAGTTAAGGTCGTCAATTCTTTAAAAGAAAATGTCTCTAAATTCGTTATTGATGAGGTCTAATTCAGCATGATTAAAATACTAAAGAACACACAGACCTTAATAAACACATCAATTTTAGCTGGCACTTTTTCTGCTATCGCCTTGTCGGCTACCAGCGCCCACGCGGTCGAGCTAAACATCGCCACGGTGAATAATGGTCACATGATTGAAATGCAGAAACTCAGCAACGAATTTGAAACGTTACATCCAGACATTCAATTAAAATGGCACGTTTATAATGAAGGCAGTTTACGCATGCGAGCCATTGCCGACATTGCTTCTGGTGGTGGACGTTACGACGTATTGACCATTGGTATGTATGAAGCGCCTATTTGGGCAAAACACGGATGGTTAAAGCCTCTTAATTTTAGTTCATCCTATGATGTAGACGACCTTCTGCCTTCTGTCAGAGAAGGTTTATCTTATGAAGGTGAGTTATACGCAGCGCCCTTCTATGGCGAAAGCTCCATGTTGATGTATAGAGAAGACTTACTCAGCAAAGCCAATCTCTCATTCGACAGTCGCCCTAGTTGGGATCAAGTCTACAACGCAGCACAAAAAATGCACGACCCAGAAAATGATATCTATGGTATTTGCCTACGAGGAAAGCCAGGCTGGGGAGATAACATGGCCTTAATATCCACCATGGTAAACAGCTTTGGTGGTCAATGGTTCGACATGAACTGGACTCCTCAAATAGACAGCTCAGCTTGGCAAAAAGCCGTCAGTTTTTATATAGATCTTCTATCAAACTACGGTCCGCCAAACTCAGAGAAAAACAGCTTCAATGAAATTTTATCGCTATCCCGTGAAGGCAAATGCGCAATGTGGATTGATGCCTCCGTTGCCGCTTCGTTTATAACCAATCAAAACGAAAGCCAATACGCCAATAATTGGAAATTTGCCCAATCGCCTTATCAAGAAACCAGCTTAGGTGCGAATTGGTTATGGGCTTGGTCTTTGGCCATCCCGCAAAATACCAAAAAACTGGAAGCAGCAGAAACCTTCATTAGTTGGGCAACCTCAAAAGATTACATAGGTTTGATAGCAAAGAAAAATGGTTGGAAAAACATTCCAACAGGCACTCGAACATCCACCTATCAAGAGCAGAGCTTCCTGTCTGTTGCGGGTGTTTTTGCCAATGCAGAATTAGAAGCCTTACGAACAGCCACGCCAGATAACAGCACGTTATCTGCGTCGCCCTATTCTGGAATTCAGTTCGTCCCTATTCCAGAGTTTGTTCCTATTGCCGGTAATACAGGGCAAAAAATAGCGGAAGTATTGGAAGGCAATATGTCAGTACAAGAAGCCTTATCAAGCGCACAAAAAACCGCTGTGAGAGAAATGAAACGAGCAGAACATTAACTCAGCTTTATCTCTTTATGGCATTTAATAAAAAGCACGCGTCATGCGTGCTTTTTTTGTACTCTCGCGGCAAGACTCTAACTGGCGTTTTTTAAATGCTCAATAAAAGCAACAATGTGTGCAGGAAGCACTCGGTCTTTCATCGTCACCAAATCAATTCCGGCTGAAATGGATTTGGAATCAGGCAGTATTTCGACAACCTCTTTGCTGGCCAGCTCCTTTTCCACCAGCACTCTGGGCAAATTCGCGATGCCAAGCCCAGCCATCACAAAATCTTTAACTAGGCGATCGTCATTCGCAGCAACGGAGGCGCTCTTCACCTCCAAGCGTTTTACCAACTTTTTATCGTTCTTTCCTAACCAAGTTTTCATGGACGGACAATCCATCTGGTAATCAATAATATCGAGATCCACTACTTGCTTAAAATCGGTAATCTCATCGTGCTCCGCAATAAATTGACGACTCGCCACAGTGACAAACGCTTCTGAGCGAAAGGGATAAACCTCTAACAAACGGTTGTCTGAAGAAAACACCACTATTCCAATGTCCGTTTTACCATTCACCACACCATTTACCGTCGTTGCATCGTCTTGCAATTCAATCTCAATATTGACTTGTGGGTGCGCTTTTTTAAATGCATCAATGACAGGAACAAGCAGCAAGGTCGCCAGTTCCATCGTACAAGCAACCGACAAAGTACCAAACAAACTCCCAGAGTCCCGCTTCACCTTAATCATCTCTTCTTCAAGGGCTGAGAGATGCTTATCTGCGGTCACCAGCAGCTCTCTTCCCTCTGGCGTCAGATAGATTTTTCGATTGGCCCTTTTAAACAGAACAATTCCTAACTCTTCTTCAAGCTTTTTAATTTGATGAGAGACTGCTTGCTGAGTTAAATACAAACGACTCGCCGCTTTGGTCACACTTTCATATTTTGCCACCTGAACGAAAGTCGCCAGATTATTTAAATGACGCATTAGCCTCTTAACCCCTTATTCCATCACTTCATATAAAAACAACTTAACACAAATTAAATTTCAAAAAAGTCAAAAAATCACTGTTTTTTATTTGTTAATCAATCCTTCACACTCTCCATATCTTCATCAAATGACACGCGATTTAACACAGAGAGGAACACCATGAAAAAGCCCGTCACACACATAGCAATTGGATTACTCTTTAGCGCTATGGCAACACAAGCGGCCGCGCTTGATATTGAAATAGACCCAACCGCTTATCTCCTAAATGGCCATTCGGTACACTTTGGATTTGGTGGCGACAACTTCCGTCTTGATATAGGTGCATTTGGGCTGGAAGCGCCGGAAGCCTTTCATGGAGATGAAAACTATGACCTAGAATTCGAAGGCGTTGGCATCAAACTGGATTATTTGTTCGGCAATTACGCGGGATGGTTCGTTGGCGTTGAAGCTAACTCAAACGATGTCACTTACACTCGAAAGTCCACCAAGGAAACCGTCACCCGAAAGCAAGTCTCATTAGGGCCAAGGTTTGGTTATCGCATCATGTACACGCAAAATATAACCATCACGCCATGGTTAGGCATCGACTTGAACCTTGAACATGACGATGTGATATTGGATGGTGAACGCGCGGACAGTGAAGCCGTTACCTTCTTCCCAGCGGTTCACCTTGGTTGGAAGTTTTAAATGATGATTAGCAGAAACCTCAAAGGCATGTTGCGCCTTGAAGCTGTGGCGATATTGATTTTATCCAGTATCACCTACTTTCAATACAACCCAGATTGGCGGCTTTTCGCCCTTTTATTTTTACTGCCTGACTTGGCAATATTAGGATATCTAGCCAGCAATAAAACAGGCGCGATCTTGTACAACATCACTCATTCATTAATCGGCCCAGCTGTGTGCTTTGGCATCAGTTGGTTAGTGCTCAAGAGTGAACTGGGCATTTCTATTGGCCTGATTTGGCTCGCACACGTTGGCTTTGACCGCACCTTAGGTTATGGACTCAAATACGCTATCGGCTTTAAACACACGCACTTGGGAATCATTGGCAAATAAGTTTTTCTGCATGTCGCATGATCGGTTGAAAACTCTATTTGGTTGATAGAAGAAACAAAATAAGCGTGTATTCGTCACTCAACGAATAACAACGCGACAAAGTATCGATAAGATCACCTTCTCAATCGATGCTCTTTTTACAAACCGCTTTCTGACGTCTATTTCTAGACGAAACAGAAAGCGGTTTTTTTATGTTTAAAACGTTCTACTTCAAATTCTCGATATTAGTGATAATTAATATCGTATAATCAGCCAAAACGTAAATAGTCTCATTCCCATTAAAGGCAAATATAGACAGTAAGGGTGTTATGAATTCTTATACAGCAATAAAAGATGTAGATCACAAAATAGATATTCTTGACCACGTAAATCAAGATCACCCTAACGAAGTCTTAGCAATCGTAAAAAGCAAATATTCAGATGAAGAGATTATATCTGCGAAGCTGTTTGATATTTTTGAAGAAGGTATTTTGATTCATACACAAGCACGCTCTAAAGACTCGACTAACGAAATGTTTATTCCCTTTGAAATAGAAGGGTCATTAGAAGATCAGATACTCTATTTAGCTTATGCGGCTAGTGTAAAACAAGGTGTGGAAATTGGTCGTTCAAGCAAGCACTTTTTTGAAATCACGGGCAAACAAGCGATCACCAAAAACATCATTCGTTTAACCGTCAGCAGTCTAACTCCTTTACCTGAATATTACGCCGGTCATGCCTATGCATTTTTATTAAAAGCCTTTAAACACCAACCTAAAAACACTTCTTCAAAGAAACCTGAAAAACACTGGCGTAAAAAAGTCACTGAACACTTTATGATTTGGTTGATGAAGCACATTTCCAGTAAAAACCGTCAAAGACTACTTAAAGGTGCGAATAAAGATGTACGTCCCTACACGTTGCGAAAAGCATGGAAAAGTACTGATAATTCCTCTTTTTCTGATTTAGGTTACATCGACATTTATACTCATAACGACACATTAGGCAGCTTATGGGCAAAAAGCTTAACAGTCGGTGACACCATCATGAGTAAATCTGAATCAAAAGATAATCACCAACACCTTGAAGACGGCCAAGCGTTATTAATTGCAGATGAAACCGCCTATCCAGCCATAGCAGGAATTCTAGAGCATTGGCAAAATCCTCTTCCTCCTCATGTCATCCTAATTAGTAATAAGGAAGCGGAACAGGAATACGCCAAGTTGATAAAGTTCCCTGAAAGAACGGTTGTTCACCGGGTTATTTGTGCAACCGAAAATCAAGCAAATGAAGCACTTTCTATTATCAAACAGTTAGAAAACATAGACACGGTCTGGGGCGCATTAGAAGGTGATGCAGCGAAAACGATCAGATATTATTTAAGGAATGAACGAAATATTATTGGCAAAAAAAATCACACAAGAGCCTATTGGAAAATCAAATCTAACCGTCAATAGCTTTCATTTAAAGATATTTCTCCCTTTCTAAAAAGCATCTTTATAAATGATTTAAAGGTGCTTTTTATTTGCTATCAAAAAGTGCATATATCATTACCGAATTGTAAGTTTTTTAGACTTTTTTGTTTACAATTGAAATGATAATCGATATCGTTCGCAATATTTTTCTGCTCAGAGTTAAGTTTTGCCTTCTTTTCCATTTTTAGTACATCACTTTAGTGAGGATATCATGATAAAAAAAGCCGTTTTATGTACCAAATTAACGCCTATTGCCTTTGCGTTAATGACTGCCTACTCAGTAAATGCAGCCGAGGTGTTAGACACTGTTGTGGTGACTAGTGGCAGTGTTGAAACGGCGATTTCAGATGTTGCCGCAACTATGTGGGTGGTGGATCAAGATCAAATTGAGCGTGAAATAAATACTGGCGCAGATCTAAAAGTGGCTCTAGGTAGATTGATTCCTGGCTATGACTTTGGTGGGGAAAGTAGAACTAACTATGGCCAAAATATGCGAGGCCGCTCAGCATTAGTCATGATTGATGGCGTTTCACTAAACTCTACACGAGGCATAAGTCGTCAACTAGACAGTATTTCTCCATTGAATATCGCAAGAGTAGAAGTCCTTTCTGGTGCGACATCTATTTACGGCGCAGGCGCTTCTGGCGGCATCATTAATATCATTACGAAAAAAGCGACTTCAGAAGAAACGACTACTGAGCTTGCAATAGGCGCATCAACTGGAATGAATGGTAGTGATAACTTCACAAAAAATATTGGCGTTGCCGTCTCTGGCGGGAACGAAAAGCTTAGTGGGCGCTTATCTGTTTCCTATGAAAGTACAGGGGCAAGTTACGATGCAAATGGTGACATGATATTGCCAGACGTCACACAAACCGATCTTCAGTTTAATGACACTATTGATATCATGGCTAATGGAGAATACCAACCAGATGATAAACAATTACTGTCTGTTACAGCCCAATATTATAAAAGTCAGCAAGATACTGAATACACACCTTACCTTGGCGTCTATTTAGCAAATGCTGTTGGCAGTTCAGATATCACTATTAGTGATGAACTAGACTTAGAAGAGCAGCCAAGCACTGAACGCCTAATGTTAAATGCACAATATAGTAATAAAGAAGTGCTCGATCATTCTCTGCTGGCTCAAGTCTATTTTCGTAGTGAAGAAATGCAGTTCTTTCCTTTTCCAAGCGTCGATCCATATAATTCAAATGGGTATGGTTATTTATACGGCGCATCTGTTCAAAAAACAGAAGCAATGGGTGCAAAAGTATTACTTAGTAAACAAATGGATGACATTGAGATCAATTATGGTATTGATTCTGAAATAGAGACGTTCACAGCCGATTGGTTGGTGTATGACATAGCATCTGCTTTAGCGTCTGGTGGTGTAATATTCAACCAAACAGATACTGTTGAGCGATATCCGGACGTTGATACACAAAAGATTGGTGCTTTCACACAAGCAAACTGGGAGGCTACTGACAATTTAAAGGTCTCTGGTGGTTTGCGATATCAGTATATAAAACATGGTATTGGTGATTATATCGGTATCTCACAACAATTAATTTATGGTGATTCAGCCGACACAATAGAAGGTGGGACAACTCAATATAGTGAGTTTCTAGCAAATATTGGTGCCATTTATACCATTAACAAAGGCCAACAGCTTTGGGCAAACCTCAGCCAAGGTTTTGAGATTCCAGACCCTGCGAAATATTACGGTAATGGAACGTACAGTGATTCTAGTTTGGTCAGTAGTATCAATATTGAAGATAATGAGCTAGAAGGTGTAAAAACCAACTCTCTTGAATTTGGTTGGCGTTTAAACAAACCAAAATATGACGTGCAAGTTGCAGCCTACTATTCGTTATCGGATAAAACAACATCTTACGATAGCACAACGTATGCAATTGTAGTGAATGACGATGAAAAACGCATTTATGGCATTGAAGGTCAAACAACTTACCGATTCAATAATGAATGGTATGCGGGTTTACAGGCGCATTTAATCAAGAGTGAAACAAAATCTAATGGCAGCTGGTCTGACTTAGAAGCAGAAACAGCTAGCCCTTCCAATGCATCTGTTCGAGCTGGCTATGATAATTTTGATTATGGTGCTGAATTACAATTACAGACCTTGGCTGATTATCACGAAGAAAACGATGAAACTATAAATGGCTATTCATTAGTACACTTTAGCTCTTATTACACTTTACCTTTAGGTAAAGTAAGCTTCGGTATTCAAAACCTGCTAAACGAAGACTATTACACACTTTGGTCACAACGAGCTCAGATTCTTTATGCTGGTTACAACGAAAATCTATTTTCTTATAAAGGCGCTGGCAGAACGTACACTGTAAGCTACAACGCTGAATTTTAGGAGATAGTACTTGTTTCAATTCAAGAACCTTTCCCTTCAAATTGGAGGGAATGAGATTTTGCGTAATATGACAGGAGACATTTCTGAGGGTTCAATCACCGCGTTGATTGGCCCTAATGGCTCAGGGAAGAGCAGCCTATTGTCTTTGTTATGTGGATTAACGGCACCGACAAAAGGCGAGGTATTACTACGTGATAAATCGCTTTCATCCATAAAGCGCCATGATCTAGCAAAACAGTTAGCATTATTACCTCAGAGCAACCCTGTTCCTGCGACATTAACGGTTTCGGATTTAGTAACCTTTGGTCGTCATCCTCATCGCCCTTGGTATAAAAAAGTGGCTAAAGAAGACAAGGAAGTGATTGATTGGGCTATGCAGGAAACAGGTATCACACCTTATGCGAATCGATTATTAACGGATTTATCTGGTGGTGAACTACAACGAACTTGGCTTGCTATGGTTCTGGCTCAAGACACCGACATTCTCATGTTGGATGAACCGACATCTTGGTTGGATATTTCGCATCAATTGAGCTTATTGAAAATCGTTCGTCGCTTAAACCAAGAGTACAATAAAACCATTGTTTGGGTGCTGCACGACTTGAACCAAGCTCGCCAATTTAGCGACCGAGCGATTCTAATTAATCAAGGCGAAATTGTTGCTCAAGGTAACGTTATGGATGTCATCAATGCAAAAGACATCAGTGATGTTTATCAAACACCTGTCAAAATGCATGCATTAGAAGAACTGCAAATTTTGTGGCCAGAGGAACAAGTATGAAACGTTATGCCTTGTGGCTAACGCTATTATTGTGTTTTTTAAGTAGTCATTCTTTTTCTGCGACACCAACATCTATCTGCCTTAGCACCTGTGTTGAATTGCCTAAGCCAGCACTAAGAGTCGTTGCCCTCAATTGGTCTGTCGCTGAAATGCTGTTAACGCTGGATATTGTCCCTGTCGGAGTGACACAAGGAAATGGCTATCGAAAATGGCAAACCAATTATCCCGTTTTACCTGAATCTGTTACAGAAATTGGTAGCCGCCAAGAGCCCAGTCTTGCGGCGATTGCAAAGCTCAACCCCGATTTAATTATTGGTTATGAGTTTCGCCATCGTAAAATCTTAAATTCGTTGCAAAGTATTGCACCAACACTGTTATACCGACAGTTTCCCGATGCTTCTCAAACGAGTTTTAGATATTTTGAGCAGTCTCAAAAAGTATTTTTAGGCGTAGCAAAAGCGGTTAATGAAACAGAAAAAGCGCAATCTATTATTAGATCTTTGTCTCAAAGACTCGCAGAACTAAAACAACAACTATCTGATGCAGGCTTAGCAAACACAAAAGTAACCTTTGGAAAGTTTGTTGGGATGGGATATGGCTTGCGAATTTTCACAAAGATCAGTCTTGCCGGGTCGATCATTGATGAACTTGGATTAGAGTATACGTGGCAAGACGGTTTACCAGGCAAAGACTTCACTCACTTACAACTCGAACAATTACCTGCACTTAATAACAGCCACCTTTTTTTAGCAGGCAATCAAGTAGATGGAGAGCGTATGATGCACTCTCCCGTTTGGCCATTATTGCCTTTCGTACAAAACAATAACTCATCAGATGTTCCTCCGCTGTTTAGTTTCGGCGGCCCTTTATCGGCACTAAAAATGGCCGAAGCGTTTAGCCAGTCACTCTTAACATGGCAGGAAAACTCACATGATTAAATCGCTTTCCATCAGCGGAGTGATATTGCTTTCTCTACTTTGTGGATACTTGTTTTTCCCTCCAGTAATTAGTAATGCCTCTTTAGCCACTGCCATGTTCGATAACGTTTGGCTACCTACCGCACTTATTGCCTTATTAACGGGGGCATTACTCGGCAGCTCAGGTTTATTGATTCAAACAACATTAGACAATGATTTTGCTTCACCTTCGACCTTAGGCATCGCGGCTGGCGCCTTACTCGGCGCAGTATTGATTAGAATACTCGTTCCTGCAGCAAGTTTAAATTTGATTTGGGCTGGCGCATTAATTGGCTCGATTTTGTTGTCTCTCGCTGTACTCGGTGTTAGCCAACTCATTGGTGGCGGAAAGCTTCCTATTGTATTAATCGGCATGGCGTTAGGGTTAAGTGCTGGCGCGCTGTCTTCTTTATTGATCATCTATTTTGAGAATCAAATGGATGGTTTGTTTTTATGGGGAAGCGGGCAAGTATTACAAACCAGTACATCTACGCTGAATCAAACGCTTATCCCCATTATTATTAGCTTAATGTTGACCGTATTTATGCTTCCTAAGTTGGCACTTTTTCTACTTGGTGACACGCATGCGGCAAGCCTAGGTTTGTCTGTAAAGCCTTGGCGTTGGGCGGTTTTATTACTTGCTTTAATTCAAGCGGCATTAGCGACCTCTATTGTTGGAATGATAGGTTTTGTCGGTTTGATGGCGCCACACATGACACGCTTGTTGCTTAGCAAATGTCATATTGGTGGCCGTAATATGTTGCTCCAATGGGTTTTAACCTTGCTGATAGGAGCCATGTTAGTCTTAGTTGCAGAGTGGTGTTCGAGGAGTCTGCTATTTCTTGGTTATCGCTTACCGACTGGTGCTTTTACTGCTTTACTTGGCGCACCTTATTTTGTGTACCTTTTGTTCCAACGTTCTGGCCGGGTTTTAGCTGCAACGGAACGACAAAGCCTTACGTTAAAACCTTTACTGCATGTCTCACCGTCTACAATTTTGATTGGCTTGTTTCTCTTGTTATTGATCACGCTCTATATTTGCTTAGAGCCTTTTAGTAACACCGGCGCGACTTGGATTAATCAAAGAGTGTTATTAGCCGGATTAGGTGGAATAGGATTAGCGTGTGCAGGTACTTTGTTGCAAACGCTGTTCAAAAATCCAATGGCCAGCCCTGATATTTCTGGTGTAAGTGCGTTTGCTATTTTTATCATTGCTTGTGTATTGGTTATCTCTCCTGCCGCGAATCATTTGATGCTGGTTATCGCCGCGTTAACAGGTGCGGGCATAGTCATTGGCCTGCTATCGTGGGGATTAAAACAGCAGTTGAGCGTTTCTCAGCTTGCCTTGTTTGGTATTGTGATTACCGCTTTTTCTGGCACGGCAACGCAAATACTTCTGACCTTTGGGACCTCAACCGCTTCGGTGACTATGATGTGGTTAGCGGGTACAACTTATGGTGCTTCGATAGATAGAATTATGCCGTTATCTATGGCATTGATTTTAGCCGGTGTGGTGATTGCTCCGTATTTGAGAAACCTTGATTTAATGCCATTGGGTGAAATATTGCCACGTACATTAGGTGTATCACTTAAAGGTCAGCGTATCATTTTATTAATCGTTGCCGCATCACTGACAGCTATTTGTGTATCCAGTATTGGCTCGATCAGTTTCATTGGCTTGCTTGCTCCACACTGTGCTCGTTTGCTTGGCTTGTATCGACATGTTCATTTGCTTCCAGCATCCGCCATGACAGGCGCTATATTATTGATTTACGCCGATAATTTAGGGCGCAATATCATGTCGCCAAATGAGATTCCTGCGGGCTTAATGGTGTCTGTAATTGGCAGCCTTTATTTTCTCTTACTGCTCTTTATTGCTTATCGTAAAAAAGCATAATCTGGTCAGCAATTCGGCTTAGCTGTTGAATAATTTGCTGTAAAGAAACAAAACACGTTCGCGCCAGCGCGAGAAGTCGCTGAACCTTGTTTTGGTTTCTTTTTTAAATGAGTAGGCAATTGTAAAACGCTTTCATAAAGCGTAATTTAAATACTATCTTTTAAAGGAATAACACGGATAAAACAGAAAAGGAGGTTGCTATGGACGGTAATCAATGAAGTGGAAATCCGTGATCGCTGGTTCAGTGATTACAACTTCCTGCTATTGTCACCTTTACCACTCCTAAGTTTGGTCGCTGCCTTCTTTCTATGGAAAGAGTTGAGTGCCCATAAACCACATCAAGATCACAGCAGAGAAAGCCGTCCTTTTTGGTGTGCTTCCGCGCTCTTCTTGTTAGGTTTTGCAGGCTTGGTTGTAGGGCTGCTCCCTTACCTGATTCCAAGACAATTAACCTTTATGGACGCCGCCTCGCCAGATTCTAGCTTGCTCTTCTTGCTACCGGGGGTGTGTATTTTCGTTCCGCTAATTTGCGCCTATACCATTTGGGGTTATCGCGTATTTGCAGGCAAAGTCGAAGATTATCAGGAGGGTTACTAATCATGCTTCAGTTTATTAAGGCTAAAACCGCTCGCCTCAAATCTTGGCAATGGTTCTTGTTGCTGTATTTAGGTGGGACTCTTACGTTAATCTCCATCTCCTATGGCATTAAATTATTCATCGCTGGAATACAAATTTAAAGGATGAAACAGAGTGTTATACAGTAACATTTTATGAGAAAATGGACTTTCTACGTTTTACAATCATTTAAACCTTCCATGGTATACATTCAAGGAAACCAATTTATGTCCTTACTTTCTAGGATCGCGCTTACAGCCTGCATCGCTATTGCCTCAATCATGCCGGCAGTTGCAAAAGATAACAGCCTATCAATCGCCATTACATTCGGCCCCAAATCTGAAGTGCCAGACCCTCGCGCTGGATACAATGGCTGGCTGTCGAACCAAGTGGGTGTCACAGAGACCCTTATGGGAATTGATTATGATATGAACCTCTACCCACGCGTTGCTAAAAGCATCGAGCAAGTTAGCCCAACAACATGGAAGGTCGTGGTTCGTGAAGGCGTTACGTTTCATGATGGTTCAGCCGTGACAGCGGATAAAATTGTAGAAGGCATTGCCGCTATTTCTAAAGAAGGCCATGCAGGGCATAACGCCCGTGTTGCTAAACTGCTTGATTTAGCGAACCTGTCTGCTCAAGATAAAAAGACAATTCTCTTTGAAACCAATAGCCCAAATGCGGCTTTCCCTTGGACGTTATCTGAGCCAGCTATTGCGGTACTTGGCCCAGTATCAGACGCTTTCCCAATCAATGCGACTGGCCCTTATGTCTTTAAAGAAGCCATTCCAGAGCAACTTTATCGCGCTGAAGCAAATGCCAACTATCGCCTTGGCACACCAGGCTTTGAAGAGGTCAAAGTGGTTGTCTCTGCTGACCCTGCTTCTGCCGCATTGGCTTTTGAAGCAGGCGAAGTCGATATGGTAGTCAATTACCCTGAAGCCGATTTCCAACGCATTCAAGAAACAGGCGCGCTTGGTTTTGCGGCTCCTACAGCACGACTTTACTTCTACACAATCAACGCTTCTAGCGGCCCAATGGCAAACCCTTTAATTCGCCGTGCTGTTTCTCTTGCCATAGATCGTCAAGGTATTGTCGATGCGGCACTTTCTGGTGTCGGTGGTGTACCAGCTGGCACAATTTACCCGGCTAACAAAGGTTGGGCGGCGGACATCCCAGCGACTTATGACCCACAACAAGCCGAAACGTTATTAGCAAAAGCAGGTGCGATTAAAAAAGGCGGCATTTGGACTTTAGATGGTGAGCCGTTGGAAATAGACATCGTGACTTACTCTTCTCGTGCGGCATTATCGCCTTCGGCTGCATTGACTCAAGCTTTCCTTCAAGCTATCGGCATCAAGGCGAATGTTCGTGTTGGTGAATATGGCGCAAGCAATGATATTATGGCGGCAGGAAAAGCCGACATGTTCCTACAAGCTTGGGTAACAACGCCACAGGGCGATCCGGGTGCTGTATTGGAAACCTTACTGAAATCAGATGGCGGTTCAAACACAGGCCGTTATAGCAATGCCACATTGGATTCATTGCTTGCTAAAGGCCGTACCACTTTTGATCATGATGCTCGTAAAGTCATTTATGACAAAATACAAAACATCATTGCCACTGATGCGGCGCTCATTCCACTTTTCCATGTAGCACAAACAAATGTCGCAAAATCCGGTTTAGAAGGCTATCAAGTGCACCCAACAGAAACCTACTGGCTCACTCACAAGACAAAATTCTCGAAATGATATTGTCTGTATCCGACCTAAGCGCTGTGCGCTCGGGTCGGACTATCCTACACCCAACATCTCTTGAGATAAGGCTTGGTGATCGCATCGGGCTTGTTGGCGCGTCTGGTTCTGGAAAGTCCACTTTCGGCCATGCCTTGATAGACAATTTAAGAGCACAAAACATTCCTGTGGCTCACGTACCACAAACGCCGGATCAAGCACTTGATCCATTGCGCAGTATGGATTTTCATTGGCGTGAAACCGAAACGGCTCTAGGTTTGTCGCATGATGCAGAGCGCCAAACACGGCTTTTTCAGGCTCTTAATATTGAAGATGGTGATTTACGGAAACGCCCTTGGGGGTGGAGTCGTGGCATGCAACAAAGGTTTGTTATTGCGCTGGCATTAATCCACTCGCCAGCCTTATTGATCATGGACGAACCAACTTCGGCACTGGATCCAATTGTTGCAGCGCGAACCATGACACTACTGGAAAACTACCTATCTACTCGCAATACCGCAATGTTATTAATTACTCATGATCTTGGTCTTGCCGCGCAACAAGTGGACAGATTATTAGTGATGGACGAAGGAAGAATTGTAGAAGATGCTCCAACTCAAGATGTGCTAAACAATCCTCAATCTCAAGTGGCTCAATCTCTTTGCACTCACCGAAATTGGCTCACTTTGCCACGCTAACTATCCTAGAACGACTATGCTAACACTCAATCACATCTCTGCCAGTTATAAGAAAACACCGGTGCTTAAGGACATTTCTCTGACACTATCAGCGGGTCAAACCCTTGCTGTTGTCGGTGAAAGTGGCGCGGGGAAATCCACGCTTATTGCCGTTATTCTAGGGCTCGTTAAAGCAGATAATGGCGAGGTGTCATGGTCAAATTCCCCTGTGAAAGATTGCTTGCCATCATTGGTCATGCAAGAGCCTTTATCGGCATTCAACCCTATTCTGCCTTTACGGCAATCCGTCATGGAACCTTTAAAGGCACAAAACAAAACCATCACTGAAGCACGATTGGCGCAATTGTGTGAACGCTTAGAACTTCCATTAGCCTTGTTAGACAGAAAACCAAATCAAGTGTCTATTGGACAAGCACAAAGAGCAGGGATTTTACGCGCTTTAATGGCTGAGCCACCACTTATTTTATTTGATGAGCCGTTGTCGGCATTGGACGCGGTGTCTCAGAAAAAAACCGCTCAGTTGATTGCTGACTTACAACAAGAGCAAGGATTTTCGGCCCTCATCGTCACTCATGATTTAGGTTATGCCGCCGCTTTCAGCGATTATATTGCGGTATTACGTAAAGGACATATTGAGGAAATTACCTCAACGACTGAATTCATCAAAAAACCTCAGTCTGATTATGGTCATGAATTGCGAGCGGCGGCTTTTAGCCTAGGTTCTTTAGGTTACAGCAACTTAGAAGCCAAAAGGGAGAACTCAAAATGACACGCCGCATTCTCGGTCTTTTAGCACGTGCTTTTGTTGTTCTATCTGGCACCGCATTCGCTACTTTCACACTACTTTGGTATGCGCCTGGAGATCCTGCACATGCCATCGCCATGGCTAGATTTGACGCTATTGTCTCAACCGACATCGTTGATATAGTTCGTGCTGAAGCTGGCCTTGATGTCGACTTTTGGCCTGCTTTTATCAATTGGCTAACGCCTCTATTACAAGGCGATTTTGGTTACTCATCCGTTACAGGCAGAGCCATCTGGCCAGATTTATTGTCTGCTATTTCCTATACCGCTCCACTCGCCCTAGTCGGGTTAGTCATCGGCCTGATGTTGGCCATTCCACTGGCTATCTTTGCCACTCGTTATCCAGAAAGTTGGCTAGACCGAACAGCAGTAGCCATTGCATCACTTGGCGTAGCGATTCCGGCTTATTGGCTAGGGCTGCTTTTGATTCTGCTATTTTCAGTCAAGCTGGCTTGGTTACCTGCCATCGGAGCACGCACTGCAAGCCATATGATTCTGCCGGCGTTGACATTAGGTTGTGGCGTTGCTGCGGCACTCATGCGAATTATCCGCTCAGGTATTTTAGAAGCGAAATGTCAGCCATTTATACCCGCGCTACAAAGACGCAGTATTTCTCAATCTCGTATTGCTCGCAGTCATGTTGCTCTGCATGCCGCTATCCCAGTGATTACTGTGTTTGGTTTAGAATTGGCTTTTTTATTAGAGGGCACCGTGATTGTTGAAGTTATTTTTGGTCGCCCCGGTGTAGGTCGTTTCTTAGTGAAAGCGATTGAAGCTCGTGACTTTCCTAAAGTTCAAGCGGTGGTTGTTCTCACCGCTTTACTCTTTGTCACAATTAATCTTCTCATCGACATTATTTATAAGCTCATTGAGCCTCGTATCGGAGATAACAATGCGTAGTGTGGCCCTGCTTGTTTTTGTGCTTTTCCTGCTTTCTGTGATTGGCCCTTTGCTAGCACCGTATGACCCAACGGCCATTCACATTGCCGAACGCTTGAGCTCACCAAGCAGTAAATGGTTATTGGGAACTGATGCTCTTGGCCGAGATATACTATCTCGGTTGCTTCATGGCACACGCTGGTCATTAGGGTTAGCCTTTGTTATTTCATTAATTGGCCTGTTGGTTGGCACTTTCATTGGACTCATGGCGGCACTTGGCAACAAAACCCTAGATTGGGCCATTATGCGTGTTACTGATTCTTTTTTGGCCTTCCCTGAGCTGATTGCGGCTGTGGTTATTGCAGGCCTATTAGGTGGCGGTATTAATAGCCTAATATTGGCATTAAGCCTTACAAGTTGGATGCGCTATGCACGAGTGGCTCGAGGCATTGGGTTGTCACTACAAACTCGTGGGTATGTGGTGCAAGCAAGACTTGCCGGGGTATCTTTACTCAGTCTTGCCCGATGGCACTATTTGCCGTCTCTCTTACCTTCTCTTGTTGTGGTGTGGACGAGTATGTTCGCGCGTGCGATTTTAGGTATTTCCGCTTTAGGTTTTCTAGGTTTTGGTGTACAACCACCTAGCCCTGAATGGGGAACCATGTTGCTGGACGCAAGAATACACATGCGTGCTGCCCCACTCCAAATGATATGGCCTGGAATAACGGTTGTGATCTGCGTCTTGGTTATTAACCTTGCTGGAGATGCTCTAAGAGATGCGCTTGCTAAAAAGGGAAATGAATGAATACGGCTAAAAAAAGTACGAGCAAAACAGACACAACGACTAATATTTTAGATCGGTCAACATTAGGGATTAATTTACGCATACTATCTGGCCTATTGGCGGCAGGTATGTTCATTTGCATCAAGGCTGCCAGCGATGAAGTGCCTTTAGGAGAAGTGGTATTTTTCCGTTCTTTCTTCGCCATTCTACCACTGATTATTTTCTTATGGCTGCGAAAAGAGTTTCCAAGCGGATTAGCAACCAAACGCCCTCTTGATCACCTTTTACGCGCGTCTTTAGGCACACTGGCCATGTTCTGTGCTTTTGCCGCATTGGCTCGTTTAAATGTTGCAGAAGCGATCCTTATCGCACAGCTTTCTCCCTTATTAACCGCCATTGCTGCTATCTTACTTTTATCAGAAAGGTTAACGATTTTTCGCATTGGTGGCATTGCTCTTGGTTTTTCCGGTGTGGTGACCTTAGTCTGGCCTGAATTAGGTGGTGATGGAGAAAATGAAAATCGCCTCTTTGGCGTCATCTTTGGCCTTGTATCTGCGGTTCTTTCTTCGTTAGCTTTGATAATGGTACGCCGCTTGAATCAGACCGAAAGCCCAGGCGCCATAGCACTCTACTTTGTTCTAGCTTCTATGGTTGGTGGCTTGCTGACGCTCCCTTGGGGTTGGGTTATGCCAGAAGGAATGACTTTATTGTATTTAATTTCTGCTGGGGTATTTGGTGGTTTTGCACATATCGCCATGACATTGTCTTTTCGCTATGCAGAAGCATCACGACTTGCGCCTTTTGAATATTTGGCACTTTTTTGGCCTTTGTTAGCGGATTTATTCATTTTCCATTTATCCATTTCTGCAACGTTCCTTATCTCAGCGCCTCTTGTTTTAGCTGGAGCAGCTCTAGCCTCGGCCGAAAGAAAAAAGCGATCGAAAATAAAAAGAATCTAATCTGTCTGCTTTATTTTTCGTGAATGTGTACATAGGTTTTTTATAAAAAACCACTTAAAGTAAATACTTAATCTTTATTCGCTTCTAAGGTTCCCCATGACTCCAAAAGATATGTTACTCGGCCTCGCTATCATTTTCGTGTGGGGCTTTAACTTTGTAGTCATTCGCTGGGGGCTTGATGAGTTAACACCTATGATGTTGGGTGGCTTACGCTTCGTTGGGATCGCTGCTATTGGGTCATTCTTTTTCTCTTTCCCCAAAACCCCATTAAAATGGGTAATCCTTTATGCATTAACACTTAATTTTGGGCAGTTTGCGCTTCTCTTCCTCGCTATGGAATTTGGTATGCCAGCTGGATTGGCTTCTTTGGTCTTACAATCACAAGCGATTTTCACCTTATTATTTGCCACACTGTTCTTAAAAGAGTGCGTTCGTCCTTACCAATTATTATCAATTGGTGTTGCAGCAATTGGGCTTGCGATTATTGGTTTAAATAACGCGAACACAACCATGACGGCATTAGGCTTTGCGATTACCTTAGCAGCAGCAGCAAGCTGGGGATTAGGTAATATAGTCACCAAAACGATCAGTAAAAAAGGCTACGATTCAAATGTAAATCTCGTTGTTTGGGCAAGCTGGATACCACCTATTCCATTCTTTTTAGGCGCTTATTTCATTGATGGCGCGGATGTTATGTGGAGCAACCTTATCCACATAAACTGGAAAGCCATAGCAACTTTATTTTACTTGTCTGTTGCTGCGTCAATCATAGGTTATGGCTTATGGAACTATTTAATGTCGCGATATTCTGCTGGCACTGTTGCCCCTTTAACACTGGGAGTCCCCGTTGTCGGGCTAACATCAGCCGCTTTAATTTTGAATGAAGAAATCAGCTCGTTTCAATGGCTAGGCATTGCTTTGGTATTAACTGGGTTGGTCATGAACACACTAGGTGGACGCTGGTTAGCTCGCAGAGACAACCAAAAAGCTAGTAAAGAACAATAACTTCAGCTATTTGGTAAATAACATTCCAAATCAACCGAAATTAGAGATACAGAATGAAGTATATCTTGATACACCATAGATAAATGGTAGTTATTTATTTCCTTGTCAAACAAGATGTATTCATTTGACTGCAAAAGCTGGGATAGTTGAATAGATTTTAAGCTAGTGTTTGTTTGAGTAATATGATCGAAAGATTTGAAAAAAGCTTCTTTTGCACACCAAACCTCGTAGAAATACGATTCTTTTTGGCTTTCACACGCCATCTCATGCAATTTGATAAGCTCCTCATGAGACATAAAGAAATCACTTTTATCCATTATATTTTTGACATTTTTTTTATATTCGATATCTACACCAATAGGAGAGGTGTGCAAAACACAGCATATCAAATCTTTACTGTGTGAAATCGAAACATAAAAGTCGTCTAAGCCATGCACTATAGGTGCTGAGAAATCCTTCTCTAATATGAGTGGAAGATTCTGTTGCCGCCTTTCGCTATATAACGCTTGTACCAGTAACGCTCGCCCTACTATAAACTCTTTTTGTCTTTTTTGATTACCTATTGCAATGGCTTTATTTTTTTGAGCAATAGGTAAGCTATTGAAAATACGTTGCTGTACTTCAGTCGATACATTTTTAGTATTTGTAAAAAAAATACGTATTTCGTTATGCATAAAAAGCACATCTAACCATTAAGAATTCATTAGTGCTACATTCAATAGCTAAACCTAATCATCATTTACTCGATTGTTACTACTTTACCAACTAAAGCGACTCCAGCCATAATTGTGCCTGCACCACACTTAAATTCATCTGAGCTAGATGTCAGATTATTTTTATAGTTAGATTTAATTTCGACTACTGCATTACCACCTTCATTAATCGCTCTTTGCTTAAGCGCAATCATTGCAGATAGAAAAACCCAATTACAGGCTTCAGAATCACTTTTACCAAACGCATTCGTTTTTTTATTGGTCTTAAATACTCCAAATTCTTTAACTATTTCTCCGTATGACTCATCACCAAAATAAAACGAAATATCTGATCCCAATTTTGCTTTTGCTACATCTGTGCTTATTACACTAGAAATAGAATAAGTTCCTATATCATCACGGGCAAAACTATAAGATGAGCAAAGAATAAGTATTGAAATAGCTGCGACAATGATTTTTTTCATAAAATTCCCTCTTTCTAAAAGTTGAATGTAGTTTACAATAACACTCGAGAAAAATCGCATAATTCTACAAGCTGGATTCACTTTGTGAATATGATTCCCCTCCCCCTCCTAAATGATCAACTCAAAAATATTATGTAAATAGAAACGAAAATCTATTATCCTAGTCCCAGCTAATATATAGGATTGCTGTGTAACATACGGTCAAATTAGGGAATTATATAAGTGTTAAGTTTTAAGTTGCGTGGATGGAATGCCTATACCCCAGGGCTAGATTCTTCAGAATCTTGGGATAATTGGCTTAATAGCCCGTATGTATTACCCACTGATTGCCCTAAGCCTAAGCTCTCTCGCATCCCTACTATGCTTCGTAGACGTTTCACCGCTCTTGGTAAGGGGGCCGTCGAAGCAGCAGATCCCCTTTTAAATGAAAATGAACAAATACCTTTAGTCTTTGCGTCTCGCCATGGTGACGTAGATTTAACACTGTCGTTACTCAAATCCATTGCGGCTAATGAACCACTTTCTCCAACAAGCTTTAGTCTTGCCGTACACAATGCAATCAGTGGTTTATATTCAATAGCACGAAAGGATAAAAGTGAGATTACGGCTATATCAGCCACTGAAAACTTAATACCATTTGCGATATTAGAAGCAGCAACTCAGCTACAAGAACATAAACACATACTCTGTATCATCTGTGAGTCTACTTTACCTGACTTATATAAGCCCTTTGCGTCTTCTCCACCTTTTACTTATGCCATTGCCATGGTATTAAGTCGTGATGAAGGTGACACATTTAATCTCAGCAGAACTATGTCAAAAGAAGTACCACAACATTCAGACAATGAGTTTAAAGAATTAATAGCCTTACTTTTATCTCATAGCCAGCATGCTCTCTTCCCTAGCACTAAAGACTCTCAATGGTCCATCAAAAGGTAAAATAAGATGCTAGAGATAATGAAATATTATTGGCGCTGGACTGCCACTGCTTTTAGCTTTTTAGTCTTCGGCATTGGAGGTATTTTATTACCTATCTTGGCTTTACCTATCTTGTATGCCACTTCATCATCTTCATTAATTAGAGAGAAAAAAGCGCAATCACTAATCCATCACACATTTCGTTGTTATATCGAAATGATGCGGTTCTTAGGGGTTTTAAGCTATGAGATTGAAGACGTAGCGAAACTTAAAAATGCTCAATTAGTACTGGCAAATCATCCGTCACTGATAGATGTCGTTTTTTTGATTGCCTTAATACCAAATGCAAACTGTGTCGTGAAAGGTCGTTTAACTAAAAATATATTTACCCGTGGCTCTGTAAAAGCAGCAGGTTATATTATTAATGATAATAATGAGCACGTCATAAAAATGGCTGAAGAAGCCTTCTCCAAAGGACACGCTTTAATTGTTTTTCCTGAAGGAACAAGATCCACTCCAGGTGAAAAATTGGCACTTAAACGTGGTGCAGCCAACATTGCGATTCGCGCGAAAGCACAAATAACAACGGTATTAATTAATTGCAACCCAACCACTTTAACAAAAAGCGATGCTTGGTATCAGATTCCAAAAACCAAGGCGCACTTTAAGATAAAAGTAAAAGAAACTATTGATGTACATTCTTACTCGATTGGAAACTCATCTCCTGTAGCAGCAAGAAAATTAACATCTGACTTAAAACACTATTTTGAAAAGGAGTTACTTCTAAATGACTAACATAAAGTTAGAATTAAAAAATATGATTATTGAAGCACTTGAGTTAGAAGATATTACAGCAGACGACATCATTGATTCGGAACCGCTTTTTATTGATGGGCTTGGGCTAGATTCTATTGATGCTTTAGAAATTGGTTTAGCACTACAAAAAAAATATGGCATCAAACTAAAAGCAGATTCGAAAGAAACTCATAACCACTTCGCCAGTATCAACGCATTGGCAGAATTAGTTGAATCATATAAAGAAACACATTAAGAGAAGATTATGAATAGCATTAACCTAGAAGTATTTGAAAAAGTATCAGGTGTTTTACAAGATCTGTTTGAATTATCCGCTGATGACATACAACCATCTTCAAAGCTATATGAAGATCTTGATATTGATAGTATCGATGCCGTTGACTTGGTTGTAGAACTAAAAAAGATGACAGGCAAAAAAATTAACCCTGATGACTTTAAATCCGTTAGAACGGTTGAAGATGTTGTGATCGCTGTAGAAAAGTTGTTTGTATAAGGTAAATAGTGGTGATTCTCAAAATATTCTTAGTAATTGTCACCATTATGTACCCGTTCCTTGTTTATTTTGGCTTAACTCACTTTGATTCTACTTTTGTCCTATTTTTTATCATCACATTGTTGATGATAAAAGGCCTAACAGAAAGAAGAAAGCACACACGAAAAATCATTTTTGTAGCAGTTGTTGGGATGGTAGTTATCGCGTATTTCTGGGGTAATCAACAAGGGTTAAAATTCTACCCTGTGCTAGTGAATGCTGCCATGTTATTAGTTTTTGCTTCCAGTCTTTATAGTGGGCAACCCATTATTGAACGTATAGCACGCCTAAAAGAACCCGATTTACCAGAAACAGGTGTTAGCTACACTAGAAAAGTCACCGTGGTTTGGTGTGCGTTTTTTACGCTAAACGGTTTTATTGCCTTATTCACCGCACTCTGGGCATCCGATGAGGCTTGGCTATTTTAT
The DNA here is from genome assembly GCF_039939215.1 of Marinomonas sp. 5E14-1. Lineage (NCBI taxonomy): Bacteria > Pseudomonadati > Pseudomonadota > Gammaproteobacteria > Oceanospirillales > Oceanospirillaceae > Marinomonas > Marinomonas sp. 5E14-1. The sequence goes on from NZ_JBDXMW010000019.1 coordinate 30,625, forward strand.
AATGGCTTTTTTGCTTATGTTCTTATTGGCCTCTTAGTGACGACTGAATGGATCATAAGGCATAGAGTTAAAAATAAAGCATGAGTACATTAATACCTTTATCAAGATGGCTACTAGATGTCGCCGAAGAGCAGCCAATTGCGGTATTCAACGACATCATCATAACGAAGGCGCACTTATCTAAAAAAGTGGCCATGTGGCAAACTATTTTGCCCTTATCTCATGGTCAGAAATGGGCAGTATTCCACAGCGATGCCATTGAGTTTTTCACACTTTTACTCGCTTTATGGCAATCAGGCTGCACAGCTTGTATACCTGGTGATAACTGTACTTCGACGGTTGAACGTTTAAAATATTCCGTGGCAGGTTTCCTCGGTGAATTTGAACAAACCATCACCTCGAAACACCAATTAGATGAACAGCATGAGCATGACGAACAGTGTACTAATACATCACTTTCTTGGATAGAAATTGAACGCCTCTTTCCTGCCATAGAAGTTTATACTTCAGGATCAACAGGAGAGCCTAAGCCCATTCCCAAAAACATGGCTCAGATTGATGACGAGCTCTCTTGTATTGAAACTTTATGGCCTCTTTCGAACAAATCCGTTGTACTGTCTACAGTCACTCACCAACATTTGTTTGGATTAACATTTCGCTTATTTTGGTCATTAGCAACGGGGCGCCTTTTACTCGCTAAACACAGTGCATTCTCAGAAGATATTTATCACCTTGCTTCTCAATATGAGCAATTCCTTCTGATATCCACTCCCGCTCACTTAAAGCGCTTAAACAATCAACTCGATTGGTCTCATCTAAAAGGAAGATGCGAGGCGACTATTTCTTCTGCAGCGCCACTACAGTACAAAGACAGTCAATATGCTGCTCATTTGCTTCACTCTCCAATATTAGAAGTCTATGGTAGCTCCGAAACAGGCGCTATTGCTTGGCGTAACCAAACAAAGAAAGAAGCCGATTATTGGACGTTATTACCCAATATAACTTTAGATAAGTCTGATGAAGGTTTTACAGTAAAAGGTCCTCATATCTCAACTGAACACGAAACACTCTCAGACAACATAGAACACCTGTCAGAGAATTGTTTCCGGCTACATGGTCGCTCAGATCGTATTGTTAAAGTCGAAGGCAAGCGCTTATCTTTATCAAAAGTAGAAAAATGTCTAGAAGAAAGTAATTGGATTTGTGTTGCTAAAGCACTGGTTATCACAAAAAAACGAGAAGAAGTCGCTATCGTCGCTGAACTTAATGACACAGGAAAAAGGTTAGTACAAAAACATTCGCAAAAATGGTTAGCAACTCAATTAAAAGAGTCTTTAAAAGCATCATTTGAACCTGTTTTACTTCCTAGAAGATGGCGTTTTGTAAACACGCTCCCCTACAATCAACAAGGTAAGCTTCCTATGGAATCATTACAGGCATTATTTGAAATAACAGAGTTTGAAACAGCAGAAGTACAATGGCCACGAGAATTAGCTCGGGTTAATACAAGTGAAAATACATGCCGACTCGATTTTCATATTCCTAAAGAGCTTATTTATTTTGATGGCCATTTTGAGAAAGCACCTATTTTACCTGGGATTGCACAAACACATTGGGCTATCCAGTATGCTAGAGACATATTTGCTTTCGAAGGTAGCTTCGTTCGTTTAGAAGTCGTTAAATTCCAATCTGTCATATTTCCAAACGCAGAAGTGTCATTAGAACTGGAATACGACTCTATCAAAAGCAAAGTGATTTTCAAATATGTATCAATTGCAGGAGTGCATTCTAGTGGCAGAATATGTTTTGAATAACGACTTTAAACCAGCGATCGTAATTCCTGTCTACAACCATGAAGCGGCCATAGAGAACACTCTTAATAAGGTGCTTAAATATGGCTACCCCGTTGTTCTCGTAAATGATGGTAGTCATGAAAAATGCAGAAACGTACTAGAAAAATTGGCACAAAAACACAGAGAAGCTGTTTATCTCGTTCAACTAGACGTCAATAAAGGCAAAGGTGGTGCAGTAAAAGCTGGAATGCGTTTTCTGCTCTCTCAAGGTTTTAGTCATGCACTGCAAGTCGATGCAGATGGCCAACATAACATTAGCGACTTACCACTTTTTATAGAAATGGCAAAAAAAGAACAAAGCAGTTTAATCTGTGGGGCGCCAATTTATGACGCCAGCGTTCCTAAACACCGTTATTACTCTCGTTATTTAACTCATGTTTGGGTCTGGATAAACACGCTTTCTTTTGACATTAAAGATTCAATGTGTGGGTTTCGAGTATATCCTTTGGATAAAATCTGCAAACAGCTTGATCGTAACGACTGCGGCAACCGTATGTCTTTTGATACCGAAGTTGTAGTTCGTTGGTTATGGTCCGGTAACAAGGTCACAAACTTACCAACAAAAGTCCTTTACCCTAAAGATGGGGTCTCTCATTTCAAAGCGGTAAAAGACAATGTCTTGATCTCATGGATGCACACACGTTTATTTTTTGGCATGGTTTTACGTCTTCCAGTTATATTATGGAACAAACGTCATGACTAACTCATCGAAACATTGGTCTACAGTGGCAGAAACAGGCACCGTTTTAGGTATGCGTATCTTGTTGATGTGCTATAAATTATTCGGTTATAAAGGTTTTCAACTTTTCCTTGCCCCTGTCATCTTATATTTTTATTTGAAGCAGCATTCTATTCGATCAGCTTCTAAGGATTATCTAGGAAGAGTAGCATCATTTTTACCAGAAGATGCGAAACATAAATTAACACCTTTACGTCATTTTTGGATGTTCGGTGAAATTCTACTAGATAAATTTTTAGTCTGGATGGGGGAAATCAACCTTCAAAATGTTATCTTTGAAACACCTGAGGCGTTCTATAAATTAGACAATTCGAGCAAAGGTGGCATCATCGTTGTGTCTCATCTTGGCAACACTGAAGTTTGCAATGCACTTGCACATCAATTGCCCGACATTAAGGTCACCATCCTTGTATATACCAAGCACGCTCAAAAATTCAATAGCATGATGAAACGGGTTAACGCGAATGCGTCTATTGATATCATGCAAGTCACCGATATGTCACCTGCCACTGCGATGACTCTCTCTGAGCGAATTGCAGAAGGAGAGTTTATCGTGATCGCCGGTGACCGAACACCAGTGAATAATGGCGAGCGCGTCTCTATTGTGGATTTTTTAGGAGCCAAAGCTGCATTACCACAAGGTGCATTTATTTTAGCTAATCTCCTACGCTGTCCTGTATATCTTATGTTTTGCTTAAAGCAAGAGTCTATTTATCATATTTATATGGAAACCTTCTCTGAAAAACTGACTATGGCTCGAAAAGAGAGAGAGCAAAAATTAGAGGAAGCAGTTGCTCGTTATGCAAAACGTTTGGAGCATTATTGTCAGTTAGCGCCTCTACAATGGTTTAACTTTTTCCCATTCTGGGAAACGACTATGAAAGATAAGCCAACATCAACAAATCGTCGCAACTCATAGTTCTGTGCACAATGGCTGCAGGAGAAAGTAATGATATATGTTGAAATTGAGTTAGAAGTGCCTTTTCACGACGTGGATATTATTCGAGTCGCTTGGCATGGTCATTATGCAAAATACATGGAAATAGCACGCTGTAAATTAATGGACTCCATCGACTACGGCATCATCGCAATGGAAGAAAGTGGTTTCATTTGGCCTGTAATAGATATGCGAATTCGTTATGCACATCCTTTAAAGTTCGGACAAACATTCAAAATCAGAGCGACTTTAGTTGAATGGGAGAATAGGCTAAAAGTGGACTATGTTTTTTTAGACAGCCAAACAAGCAAGCGCCTAACAAAGGCTTATACCATTCAAGTGGCTGTCGATAAAAACACTGGAGAAATGCAATATGCCTCTCCATCAGTGCTTCTTGAAAAACTAGGAATTCCTGAATGAAAAACACCATCCTTGGCATAATTTTATTTCTATTAAGTTTATCAAGCTTCGCTAACGACTTAGATAGACTAAAAACCGTTACCGCAGCACCAGACAAACTCACTGGCACTTTTACACAAAGTAAGTATCTAGCGCAATTAGATACATCGCTACAGTCTACGGGGGAGTTTAATTACTTACGTGATACCCAGATCATTTGGCACACACTCTCCCCCATTGATAGCACGCTAGAACTCACACCAAACACCATGCTAAATTATCAAAACGGCATTCAGGTCAATAAACTTGATACAACAACTAATCCTATCGTTGCTGTGTTGAGTGATATTTTCTTCGGCGTGATGACAGCGCAATGGCAAATATTGGAAGAGTACTTTGACGTGAATGCCGAGGTTGTTGGAGAGCATTGGAAAGCAACATTGATTCCACTCAACAAGAACATTGGTAGCTTTATTCATAAGGTAACGCTAGAAGGCGATAAATATCTCAAACAAGTCACACTATACGAACCCGAAGGGAATCTGACTCATATAGAGTTCGATCAATTACAGCAAAAATGATAATCAACGCTAAATTAAGTGCCCTAGTTTGGGCTATTTTTGTTCTTACCGTTTGTCTTTTTGCAGGGGTGAAACAGACCGCTTTTGATACGAGCATCATGGCATTACTACCAAAGCATGAACAAAAGCCTGTCATTAGCGAACTGCAAGAACAACAAACTAGTGAATACGCCAATCACATATTTATTATGATATCGGCCAATGACAAGCAAAGCGCTAAGGCGGCTGTTCATGCTGTTTCACAAGATCTAAATACGCTCATCGGTGTAGCAGATCTGACTTCTTTGGCGAATTCCGCAAGCAAAAAAACTAATGCACTTTATCCTTTTAGGTTTGCTTTATTAAGTGATGATGTTGCCAAAAGATTAGAATCAGGAGATTACGAAGAGCAACTTAATTCATCTTTAAGCAATCTATTTTCCCCGATGAGAGCCGGAAAAACAGACCCTATACAAGACCCATTTTTTTTATATTCGGACCTATTGTTAAATCAAAAAATAGACACACAAATCAAACTAGAAGACGGTCTCTTACGTTTAACTAATACAGGGAAAATTAGCTATCTTTTGGTACTTGAACTGCATCAAAACCCATTCAATCTAGCGACACAAGCTCAAGTTGTTCCTGTATTACAATCAATCAAACAGAAAATGAACGAGCAGAGTATTAGTGTTTCCTATTCAGGTTTATTACTTCATGCAGCAAAAGGAGCGGAACAAGCCAAATTCGAAATATCGACGATAGGACTGGGGTCAATACTCGGTATTGTCATCATTATTTTATTCGTGTTTCGCCGAGTGGCCCCGCTTATACACATTTTACTACCTGTAATAGTCGGCTGCCTCGTAGCGATGGCTGTGACAAGCTTATATTTTGAACGAGTTCATTTAATTACGATTGCGTTTGGCGCAGGATTAGTTGGTGTAGCGGTCGACTATTCTATGCATTTTGTATGTGAAAGTTATCTCAATGACGGCTCAATTGTTGTACGTAAACTTTTCCCTGGATTATTATTAGGGCTAACATCCAGTGTGTTAGCTTATGGTGGATTAGCCTTAACGCCTTTTCCCGGTCTTCAACAAATAGCGGTTTTCTCTGCAACAGGTTTAATTGCTGCATGGCTGACGGTCTTGTTATTTTTACCTTTAATAACAACCAAAAACACTCTATCTAATAAAGAAAGTTACCTGCCTACTGCACTCGTCTTAAATTCTTATCAAGAAGCACTTCCAAAACTAGACCAATATCCTAAAACAACAGGCTTATTTGTAACTATTTTAGTCACAACTTGTTTCAGTGTATTCTTTTGGGCCACACCGCAAGACAGTATACGTTTACTTCAGACATCCCCTCCTTCGCTATTGAAGGAAGATCAACGAGTGCAACAAGCTTTAGGGAATAATACTAATTCAGCCTTTTTAATTGTTTCAGGAAACAGTACTGAAAACATGTTACAAAACGAAGAGCTGTTTCGTTCAAAACTAGACTTATTGATGCAGCACGGATTGTTAGAAGGTTATCAGTCTATCAGCCAATCGCTGCCTTCTTTATTGCGCCAGCAACATAATATAGGTCTTGTCAAAAAGCTCTACCAAGCTAAGCTCGATACCTATGCTCAAGTAGTAGGATTATCAAAGCAGCAAAAAGAAGCCGCTAATCGTTATTTACAAGACAACTCACAAACCTTGTCACCAGAAACATGGTCAACGTTAGCGGCTAATTTTCAATGGTCTGAAACGTTGAAACCTCGTTCTACAGGTGAATACGCCACTATGATTCGATTACAAGGCTCTTTATCAGAAAGTACTGTTAAGCAATTAGAAGATGCAGCTATAACCAATAACAACATTAGCTATGTTGACCAAGTCGCGGACATCAGCAAAACGTTAGCAAATTATCGGGCTAATATCGCAGATTGGCTACTCACTGCTTATGGCATCATCACCCTATTACTAGCACTACGTTATCGACTCAATGTATGGCGAGTCATGCTGCCATCTGTCACTGGCGCTATTATTGCGTTGGCTCTCGCCGTATTTATTAATGGTGGATACAATATTTTCAACTTAATTGCCTTGATGCTGGTCTTTGGAATAGGACTAGATATAGGGATTTTTTTACAAGAATCCGAAGGTGGCGCACACACATGGTTAGCTGTTTCGTTATCTACATTCACTAGCTTACTTGCCTTTGGTTTATTGGCACTTAGTAAAACACCTGTTTTATATCATTTCGGCATTATTGTTTTGCCTGGATTATTAGCTATTTGGCTAGTATCCCCTTTAATGCAAACTCGTCGATTGGAGACATAATAAATGGAAAAATCGCAAAATTACTATGATGTAGTGGTAATCGGCGCAGGACCTGCAGGAGCTGTGGCTTCAACTATATTGTCAAAAAAAGGTTATCGGGTATTGGTTTTAGAAAAACAACACTTCCCACGTTTTTCAATTGGAGAAAGTCTGCTTCCTCAATGCATGGAAATATTGGAATCCGCTGGTATGCTTAAAGCTGTTATTGAGGCTGGTTTCCAATATAAAAACGGTGCTGCTTTTGCAACTAATGAAAAGTATGACTTTTTCGATTTTAGGCAAAAATTCTCGGCGGGTTGGGGAACAACCTATCAAGTTCAGCGTGCTCAATTTGATAAGGTTCTTGCTAATTGTGCCGAAGAAAATGGCGCAGAAATACGTTATGGACACAGTGTTGCTTCATATAAAGATATTGGTGATCGCGTCCAGCTTGATGTGATCAATGAAAATAGTGAAAGCGAGACGTATCAAGTAGAGGCTAAATTTGTTCTAGATGCGAGCGGCTTTGGTCGCGTGTTACCCAAGCTTCTAAACTTAGAGAAAGAATCCAGTCTATCCCCTCGTGTTTCACTTTTCACTCACATTAAAGATGGGATTACTCACCCAGAATATGACCGCAATAAAATATTAATTTCTGTCTGCCCTGACAACAATCAAATTTGGTATTGGTTAATCCCTTTTAGCAATGGCAGAGCATCCGTTGGTGTCATTCTTCCAAGGGACATTTACGACAACAATTCAGTAGGTGACAACGCAGCAGACAATAAAGAATTGCTCCTTAAATATATTTCAAAAGCCACTATGATGCATGGCTACTTAAAAGAAGCAGAATTCGACACAGAAATTAGAAAGTTAGACGGATATTCTTGTGATGTCACCAGTCTATATGGTGATAAATTTGCTTTATTAGGTAATGCTGGTGAATTCCTTGATCCTGTTTTTTCTTCTGGTGTTACCATCGCCCTAAAATCAGCCGATTTGGCAACACAAGCCTTGCACAAAAAACTGCAAGGTGAAGTCGTTGATTGGGAAGTAGAATATAGCCAACCATTAAAACAAGGTGTGGGGGTTTTCAAAACATTTGTTCAAGGTTGGTATGATGGTTCATTACAGGACGTCATATTCACCGAAGATAAGTCACTCAAAATAAAAGAAATGATCAGTTCTGTATTAGCAGGTTATGCGTGGGACACTAAAAACCCGTATGTGAAAGACCCTAATCGATTAAAGATACTAGCTGAACTATGCCAATCTTAACTATGTTCAAATTCACCGTACCCAGAACAACAGTACCGAGTTTAATGCGAGTATGTTTGCTATATAGCCTGATTGCTTTATCAGGTTGCAGTCTATTCCGTACCGTTGAAAGACCAATAGACGGTTTAATATTGCTGCCGCCCATTCAAGGGACGACAACACAGGTATTAAAGCAAAAGGTCACCATAGAGAAGTACACACAAGCAAAACAGTTTATTGCAGTCACTCGCTTTTCACCACAAGAAACAAAGCTCGTTGCATTGTTACCTACCGGGCAAACTTTTCTGTATTTACTATATGATCAAAATGGCTTTGAAGAAAAAAATGATGCAGGTGTAGAGCTACCCAGTAAAGACATTCTCGCAATGATTCAATTTACTTATTGGCCGGAATCAGAGATTAAGCTCGGTTACCCAGAGTCTCAAGGTTGGCACATAGAAATAAAGCCTCATCAACGACATTTGTACTATAAAAACGCCCTACTATTGGAAATCAAAATAGAGGATGACAACGTCGCCATAGCTCACCATGGTGATCGTTACACTACTGATATTCATACATTCGACCAAGAGGTGTTACCGCTTTGACTCGTTGTTTTCTAAGCTCAATGTCCATGATCAGTGCCTTAGGTGCAGATACTAATGATATAAAAGAGCGCTTACTCACTGGGCAACCACAACTTGAGTTTTCTAAAAAATACCATCCAACAGGGAATCCGTTGCCTCTAGCTTTAGTTCAAGAAAAGTTGGCAGTAATCCCTCTCAAGGATGAAAAGTGGCACAGCAGAAACAATCAAATGGCTTGGACAGCAGCTCAACCCATTTTGCCTGACGTTCAAGCATTGATTAAGAAATTCGGCAAAGAACGCATCGGTGTCATTATTGGAACTTCTACATCAGGCATTGGCGATAATGAAGAAGCCATGCAGGCACAATTTGAGACAGGTCTATTGCCAGAATCCTATCACTACGGCAAACAAGAGATGGGAGAAACCGCATCCTTCTTAGGAATGGCTTTTGATGTCTGTGGCCCTATTTTTGGTGTTTCGACAGCCTGTTCTTCTGGCGCCAAAGCATTAGCTTCTGCCCGTAGACTTATTCGTGCAGGTGTTTGTGATGCGGTTATCGCAGGTGGCGTGGATACTATTTGTAGACTAACAGTGCAGGGATTTTCATCTTTAGAAGCGGTCAGTACAGCGCAATGTAATCCGTTCAGCACCAACCGAAAAGGCATCAATATTGGTGAAGCCGCAGCTTTGTTTATCGTATCAAAGGAAATAGGTGATATTGAGTTAGTGGGCGTCGGAGAAAGTTCTGATGCTCATCACATATCCGCACCCGACCCATCAGGCCAAGGTGCTGTCAACTGTATGACGGCCGCATTAAGAGACGCCAAGATTAATTCAAATGAAATAGACTATGTAAACCTTCATGGCACAGCAACCGAATTGAATGACCAGATGGAGTCGAGAGCTGTCGCGGAAGTCTTCGGAAGTAATACTCCTTGCAGTTCAACCAAACCTTTTACAGGTCATACTTTAGGTGCGGCAGGCGCACTTGAAGCAGCAATTTGTTGGCTAGCACTGAAGAACGGTATGATTCCCAAGCACTTATGGGATGGTTGCCAAGATGGCAATTTACCAAAAATTGGGTTGAGCAATGGAGAGCATAATTGCACTCTCAATTATGCTCTGAGTAACTCTTTTGCCTTTGGCGGGAATAACATTTCGCTTATCTTAAGGAAGTTATGATGGAAGCAAATTATAGCGTCGCCGAACTCGTACCACATTCTGAACGCATGAGTTTGTTAACCCGAATAGTAGGCTATGGTGATGGCTGGCTATCGGCTGAAGTGGATATTAAAGCAAACTCCATGTTTTCTGATAGATTAGGCGTACCTTCTTGGGTAGGGCTGGAATATTTAGCTCAAGCCATAGCAGCTTATGCCGGCTTACAGGAACGACAACATGGCGGCTCGCCAAAGCTTGGCTTTCTCCTCGGTACGCGAAAATACACAAGCTCTAAAGAATATTTTGCTATTGGCTCAACACTAACAATTAAAGTCATTGAAAACCTGCAAGCTGATAATGGCTTGGGGACATTTGATTGCACACTAAACAGCTCGGATTCTTGCGAAGCATCTGCACGATTAAATGTCTTTCAGCCAGAAAACGCAGACGAATTTTTAAAGGATGCACCACATGGATAAAACAATACTAGTGACAGGGTCAAGTCGAGGAATAGGTAAAGCAATTGCTCTCAGGCTAGCAAAAGACGGCTATGATATTGTTTTACATTGTCGCTCTAAAATAGAAGATGCAGAAGCTGTTGCAAAGCAAATTCAAGAACTGGGTCAAGCAGTTCGAATTTTACAGTTCGATCTATCTAACCGAGATCAAGCTTGTTCTGTTTTAGAACAAGACATGGAAGACTTTGGCGCTTACTTTGGCGTAGTTTGTAATGCAGGTGTCGCCCGCGATAATGCTTTTCCTGCTATGCCTGGAGAAGAATGGGACGAAGTACTCAAAACCAATCTAGACGGTTTTTATAATGTGCTTCACCCTATCACTATGCCGATGATTCGCCGCCGAAAGCCCGGGCGTATCGTGACATTATCATCCGTTTCTGGCCAGATGGGTAACCGTGGACAAGTGAATTATAGCGCAGCTAAAGCCGGCATAATTGGTGCTACCAAAGCATTATCAGTAGAATTAGCCAAACGAAAAATCACAGTAAACTGCGTGGCTCCAGGCATTATCGAAACAGAAATGACAGAGCACCTCCCTTTAGAAGAGGCATTAAAAATGGTGCCAATGCAACGAGCAGGCAGTGTTAATGAAGTCGCAGGAACGGTAAGCTTTTTAATGTCTGAAGACGCAGCTTATATAACGCGTCAGGTAATCTCAGTAAATGGTGGAATGTTTTAATGAAACGAGTCGTAATCACTGGAATAGCAGGATTTTCTCCTATCGGTAATGATTGGGAGACAATTTATGCAAATTTGAAAAGTTTTAAAACAGGCATCAAACGCATGGATGACTGGGATAAATACGATGGATTAAATACACGATTAGCCGCACCAGTTACTGATTTTACATTACCGAAGCATTACTCGCGTAAAACACTGAGAAGTATGGGGCGTGTCGCTCAGTTTGCCGTATGCAGTGCAGAACGTGCATTAGAAGACGCAGGACTACTTAACGACCCTTTTCTTAACAGTGGTCAAGTTGGTGTTGCTTATGGCTCTTCTGCAGGAGACTCCATATCTTATATCGATTTTGGCAACATGCTTACAAAAAATTCGACAGATGGCTTGAACGCTAACTCTTATATTAAAATGATGGCACATACGGCACCCGTTAATATTGGTGTCTTCTTTGGTCTACATGGTCGTGTTTTCACCACCTCAAGTGCTTGCACCTCTGGCAGTCAAGGTATTGGCTATGCTTATGAAGCCATTAAGTATGGCATGCAGACAGCAATGATTGCAGGTGGGAGCGAAGGTTTGTGTGCTACAGAGTCTGCGGTTTTTGATACGCTTTTCGCGACAAGCGTTAAAAATGATGTTCCACATCTAAGCCCAAGCCCTTTCGACAAAGATCGTGATGGTTTAGTCATTGGTGAGGGCGGCTGCTCTTTGATTCTTGAAGAATTGGAACATGCGAAAAACAGAGGCGCAAAAATTTACGCTGAAATTATAGGCTTTGGTACTAATTCAGACGGTAAGCATGTTACTCAGCCAAATGCAGAAACTATGCAAGAAGCCATACGTTTGTCTTTAGTGGATGCAGAAATAGAGCCATCAGATATTGGCTACATTAATGCTCATGGCACTGCGACAGACCGAGGTGATATTGCAGAAAGTAACGCCACCGCAAAAATCATGGGAAATAAAATACCAATAAGCTCATTAAAAAGTTATACCGGTCACACCTTAGGGGCTTGCGGTGCATTAGAAGCTTGGTGCTCTATTGAGATGATGAGAAATAATTGGTTTTGTCCTACGGTAAATTTAACCACCATTGACCCTGAATGTGGTGATTTAGATTACATAAGAGGTGAAGGTCGTGAGATAAAAACAGATTACGTGATGAGCAATAATTTTGCCTTTGGAGGAATAAACACGTCTTTGATTTTTAAGAGATATAGTCATTAGGCGGATGCTGGTTAGCTAAGAAAGTCAGCTAACCAGCATCTTTATTTAGTCTTTTAACTTATCGTTTTGCGAATCTATTTTGTCCGCGAGTCGTGTCACTTGTGCTTGCAGCTCGGAGATTTGAGCCACTAAAGCATGATGATGATTATCCTGATTTTCTTGCTCTTTCTCGGCAGTTTCTCTAGTCATAACATCAAGTACTACCCCGACCATCATGTTTAAAAATACAAATGCCGTTAAGAAAATGAAAACAATGTAGAAGACCCAACTCATTGGATATACTTCCATTGTTTCATACATGACATCCGTCCAATCCTCAAAGGTTGCAACACGGAACAGAGTCAGCATCGAAATTGCGATATCACCCCACAATTCGTCATTAACCTGATCGAAGAAGATTGAACCAACCGCGGCAAAGATGTAAAAAATGATAAACATCAAAAGCGCGATATAGCCCATTTTAGGAATGGCTTTTAATAAGGCGTTAATTAAAAAGCGCAGATCGGGAATAATCGAAACCAGACGTAGAACTCGGAAGACTCGCAATAAACGAGCAACCAGAATCATGTCTGTGTCTGAGAGAGGCACCAAACTGCCAATCACGATAATGGTGTCGAACAAGTTCCATGGGTCTTTTAAGAATCGACGTTTGTCGTCGCAAGCCATAAAACGCAAACTGATTTCTACCAAAAAGAATATCGTGATGAAAGCATCTAGATAATTAATCGCCAGCTCAACACTGTAAGGTAGAGGGTAGGTTTTTGCTCCTACGGTTAACGCAGCAACAACGATGATAGCGATGATAAAACCTTGAAACCAAACACTACGCTCAATATGTTTCATCGTATTAAGCAATTTTTCAGAAAGACTTACTGCCATTATTCTCTTCGCCCAGTTATAAAAATGTCCCGTATAGCACGGATCATCACATCTTAAATTGATCTTCTCTGGAAGAAAAGTAAAAGGCTTTTGAATTGGCGATTAAAGATTACGTCCGCTTTACACGAACCACTTTCATAATTTCAACAGGAATCCCAGCCACAGTTTCGTGTGACGGATAATAGGTAAGATTCACCCGTGAACCCAATAACGTGCGATATTTTCCTTGGCGTTTAAACCGAAATGGCACGTCGTAACCCTCAATCATCAAGGTATGCAGCACCCAATCTTCTTGCGGACGTTGCACATGGGATTTCACCTTCATGGCATCGGAATGAATTAACTCTTTGTTATTCTTCAATAAGGCGTCTGGATCAGATTGCACAGGATTCTCCTTCAAAAGATGGAAGAGAGACAGTATGACACAAATGAATCAAACCTTAAAAAATATTGATCATTTTTTACTCAAACGCCATAGAACGTAGAACAACACGTTATCATAGAGGCAGAACAACAATGAGCCCTGTTATGTCAAACGATTTACCCATTTATCAATTGATTCCTGAGTTGAAAAAACAACTCCAACATCATCATGAAGCCATACTGGAAGCGGCGCCCGGCGCAGGTAAAACCACAGTTGTGCCAATTGCTTTGATGGAAGAACCTTGGTTAAAAGGCCGTAAAATCATTATGTTGGAGCCAAGACGTTTGGCAGCGAAAACCGCGGCGCAACGCCTTGCGGACACCTTACAAGAACCGCTTGGTGAACGTGTCGGTTACCGTATTCGTCATGAAGGCAAAGAAAGTCTCCGCACTCAAGTACTGGTTGTCACTGAAGGCGTATTAACGCGCATGTTGCACGATGATCCAAGCTTAAGTGATATCGCTTTGGTTATTTTCGACGAATTTCATGAACGTAACTTGCATTCAGATTTGGCCTTTGCTTTGTGTCTACAAGCCAGAGAACTCTACCGAGACGAAGAACCACTGAAATTATTAGTGATGTCGGCAACACTCGACACAGCATTGCTGGAATCTCGATTGCATTGTCCGACGCTCACCAGCCAAGGACGCAGCTTTCCTATCGACATACGTTATTCTAATAAATCGTTGAAAAGCGATGACGTAACCGACGAAGTGGTTCGATTAACACGCCAAGCGTTCCATGAAGAATCAGGCAGTATCTTGGTGTTTCTTCCGGGCCAAAGAGAAATACGCCGCGCCGCAACACAGCTCCAACACAGCTTCGCTAACGAGAGTCAGGTGAGTATTCTGCCGCTTTATGGCGAACTCAGTTTGAAAGAACAAGAAGCAGTGATTCAGCCGGCGGTTGCGCCTATGCGCAAAATTGTCCTCGCCACCGCAATTGCCCAAACCAGTTTAACCATAGAAGGCATTCGTGTAGTGATCGACAGCGGCTTAAGCCGAGAAGCACATTTTGATGCAAACACCGCCACAACTCGATTACACACGAGACGTGTCACCCAAGCCGAAAGTGTCCAGCGCATGGGCCGAGCAGGACGAATAGAAGCGGGCGTTTGTTATCGTTGGTGGAGCGCAGAACAACAGTCTCGATTAGCGCCTCAAGCGCAGCCTCAAATTGAAATAAGTGACTTGAGCAATGTGGTAATGGATCTGGCTCGCTGGGGCGCACAAGAACGCTTAGAGTTAGATTGGATAACGGAACCGCCAAAAAGCCATTGGCAACAAGCAGTGGATTTGCTCACCAAGCTTAGCGCCTTAGAAAACCAAGATAGCTTGCAATTAACAGCGCAAGGCGAACACATGAGCCAGCTTGGCATCGAACCACGTTTGGCTCGAATTCTCATTGAAGGCAAGCGTCAGAACAATAGCCAACTTGCCAGCGCGGTGTGTACCATTTTATCCGAAGGCGACCCTTTTACTCAGCATCATAGTGATTTGTCAGATCGATTACATTGGCTAAAAGACGATCTCAACATAAAGAGTAAACGCCCTCGCCACGCCTATTTGAAAACTCAAAAACAATGGCAGCACCGTAGCCAACAGCTCAATATAGATAAGCAAGTAGAGGCTTCTTTAGAATACGACCCTGCGTCTTTGTTGGTCTTTGCATTTGCCGATCGCATCGGACAGCGCATCAATCAAGCACAAGACAAGGTGTATTTTAAATTGTCCAATGGACGTAAAGCCTCGTTGCCGGTTCATGATCCTTGTGCACAAAATGAATGGATCATTGCATTGGATATTGGCGGTCACAAAAATGCCAATGAGGATCGTATTTTCCTCAGCACACCTGTGGCATTTTCGCTATTAAACCAACTTGCCGAAACGCAAGAGCATACCGCTTGGTCGAAAAGCGACGGTCGTATTATTAGTGAGTCTCAACGTTGGATTGGCAAGCTCAAAATCGATGCCAAAAAGCAACCTTCTCCTTCTGAGTCAACGATCAGCGAAGCGGTTTGCCAATACATACGAGACGAAGGCATTCATGCTTTACCTTGGGATAACGCCAGCAAACAAATGCAGGCGCGCATACAGTTCGCCTTTCAACACGACACAAACAACAAGTATGATGACATGGCTTGGCCGAACTGCTCAGATGACACATTATTGCAGAGTTTAGAAACGTGGCTTGCGCCATATTTAGGCAAGGTAACCAACCAACAAAGCTTGAACAAACTGCCCCTCTCAGAAATATTATTGAACCAGTTAGATTGGTCACAACAGCAAAAGCTAAATAAACAAGTTCCAGCAAGAATCACAGTACCATCTGGTTCAAGTCATTCAGTAGATTATTGTGAGCTGGTCCCAACATTAAGAGTGAAATTACAGGAAATGTTTGGTTGTACAAGCAGTCCAACGGTGTTTAATCAAAGTATCCGTATTGAACTCTTATCTCCGGGTCAACGACCACTCGCAGTGACTCAAGATTTGGCGTTTTTCTGGCGTGAGGCTTACCCAGAAGTTCGTAAAGAAATGCGCGGTCGTTATCCTAAACACCCATGGCCAGAAAACCCTTTAGAAGCACAAGCAACCTCTAAGACAAACAAAGCACTGAGGTCTTCATAATGGTTTACTTAATTCGCGTAATGCTTGTTCCGTTATATGACGACTAAACTCTGTATTCTTTTTGTGTGTTGGTAGCCAACCCATAATAAAACGATGAAAATCTGCCCATGCAATCGGGAATAGCTCACACCATTCATTCGCCACAGCATCGGCCACATCTGGTGATTCCCCTGTCGATAAAATGCAACGAGATAACTCAGAGAAATAATTCTCTAATAAGTAATCCAAATGCAATGCTAACTCTGACTGACTAAAGCAACTACCAAGGAAGTAAGCAAGGTCTTGAATACCAACGCCGCGGCCAACGTATTGAAAGTCAACGGCGGCGACAGAGTCTAAACACTCACTAAAACAAAAATTTGCCAACTTCGCATCACCATGAACGATTGTCTGATATTGGGCATGATTTAACCTTTGATCTAGTTGACTCGCTGCGTTTTTTAACTCACCTTCTTCCATGGCATTCCATTCATCAGGACGCGTTGCTAAATGCCAATAAGTGCCCCTTTTCCATAAGTCTTTTGGCCAGTTTTGGTTTTTATCATCTTGGTATTCTGCGTTGAGAAAACGTGCATGGAAGTTCGCTAACCAATGCAAGACAACGCACGCCTCTTCAACACTCAAGGAATCACAACGACGTGGGAAACCAGTCGCATCCAAGTCTTCAAGCAGCAAGTAAATACGTCCTTCTTCTTGCCAATGACCGAACAAAGCCGCAACACGCTCATGGCTTCCACAGAGTTGTGACCAAGCTTGATACCAAGCCGACTCCACATGATAAGACTTAAGTTTACGTTGGTGAGAAAACGTCGATTGCCAACCACGAGGATGATTTTGAATTAGATCCAAACGAATAGATTTGAGAATCACACTCGATGCTTGCTGAGAGCCGCTTACGGAAAAACGAACGATTTCCCCATACCCACTCCACAAACTTTGAACTTGCTCGACACGACGAACCTGAGTGGCATTAAGAGCACGTTTGATAAAAATTTCTGGCGTCATAATCTCAAATCGTCGTCATTATTAAATTGAATAAGAATAATAACCTAATTCTGATACCGACTTATATTTAACTACTAAATCATTTCTTACTTTGCGTTGGCGCAGCAAACGAAGTGGATAAGTGCCTAAGTTATTAACACCTAAAAGCAAACGCTCTTCTTGAGTCGTTTTGTGGATAAATAGACTGCTTATTAAAAGGAGCCAAACGGCTCCTTTTTTGCATTTACACAAGCGTAGTTAAGGAGAAGACTTACGAGTCAATAGAGTGTCTTAGTTGTCATTTATGCAGATGTGTTGAACTCACGAAACAGGCGCAAGTAAATGGAAGCAAGACGCTCTTATTTCTAAATCAGATCTTCCATTTCTTA
>NZ_JBDXMW010000020.1:0-44084 GCF_039939215.1 Marinomonas sp. 5E14-1
CTCTGGCTCTGGCTCTGGCTCTGGCTCTGGCTCTGGCTCTGGCTCTGGCTCTGGCTCTGGCTCTGGCTCTGGCTCTGGCTCTGGCTCTGGCTCAACAATAGGCTCTACTTTTTCAATTTCAATAGGCGACTCTTGCTTCACTTCAACCGGCTCTGGCTCAATCACAGGTTCAGGCTCTACAATTGGCTCTGGCTCGGGCTCTGGTTCAATAATAGGCTCAGGCTCGACGACTGGTTCAGGTTCCGGTTCAACAACTAGCTCTGGCTCCACAATAGGATCCTGTTCAACAATTTCTGTCTCTTCGACTTCTTGCACTTCTTCTTGAGCAACACTCGTATCCGAAGCAGCACCTAAGTCACCAACCATCCCAAGACCGAACTCGATCCCTTGGTAACCGACATTCTCGCTGCCTTCTGGAACAGAATAAAAGGCAGCATAAAATGCGCCCGCATGAACAGAAACAGCCAAGCCGCCAGCGATAATCCAATGACGTTTCGAAATCATTCATGACCTCGCGCATGCTGTGTTGCCAAACTGACTTTTGTCAGTCCAGCTAAGCGAACTTGGTTAAAGATTGGACTAAGCTCTTCCAGTGGAATGTCGCCATCCGCTTTAACTTGAACCCAGAAACCATCTTTATCAGCAGAAGCTTCAAAGGCTTCTTCTAAATAGGCTTGTACATTTTCAACGGTTTTCAACTCGTCATCAACATACAGAACGCTGTCTGCACCAACGACAATTTCAACATTCGGATCAGTCGCTGCTCGAGTATCATTCACTGAGTTAGGAGGTACAACCGCAATAGGGTCTGCTTTTTTGATTTGCCCTGCTACCATGAAAAAGACCAACATCAAGAACACAACGTTGATTAAAGGCACCATGTTGTCATCATTGCTCGCCGCTCTCGCTGCGTACTTTTGACCTATCTTCATTGTGACTCCGGCATAGAGAAGGCATTAGCAATTGAGACATTTTCAGCACCGTTCAGTTTTAAACGGTCTGCCAAGTTCATCAGGGTTTGGAGTGTGACACCTTCTTCCGCTTTGATAACAAAAGTTCCTTCATTGTAATCTGCGATAAGTGTTTGGAAATATGTTTGATCCGCAAGATTCACAGCGTGATCTTCAACCCACACTTGATCATCATTCTGCTTTAACGTCAGGATGATGTTTTCTTTCTCTTCTGCCGGTTTTTCATCAGCAGAAGGAACAGATAAAGGTGTGTCTACTATGCGCCAAGGAACAAAACTTGAGGTCAACATAAAGAACAACAATAGAATGAACACCACATCAATAAGTGGTGTCAGACTGATCGCATTCTTGCGTTTGGGTTGAGATAGATTAAGCGGCATGCAGCATCTCTTTTGCTGCTTTTTCGACAAGTTCTTTGGCTTCTTTGCTAGTAAAAACTTGAGTCACTGCGTCATTCATATTATGAGCAATACGTTCTATTTTTCGCTCAAGCCAGCTTTGCAACGTTACGACAGGAATCGCAACAGCCAAACCAACCGCTGTGGTTAAAAGAGCCTGCCAAATACCACCAGATAATACCGAAGGATCTACTTGACTGCCTGCGCCTTCCATTTGTTGGAACGCAGTAATCATACCCAATACGGTACCCAGCAAACCCAGCAATGGACTCAAAGTAGCGATAATTTCTAATGGACGGAGGAAAGAGCGAAACTGGCTAAGTTGGTTCATCGCACGACGTTCAACTTCTTCACGAATCAATTCGACATTGCTTTTTGCTTCTAATACAGCACGCATTGAATAACCAACAAGTGCATCAATTGGACGTTTTTCATCTAATTTTTGCAGGGATTCTTCACGAGCGCCATTGCGCCAATCATCCAGCGCAAATTTCGAGGTTTTCAAGCTTTCTGCGCGCAATGATGAGAACTGCCATAGTTTCAAGAGTACGATGGTTAAGGCAACAACAGAAAAAACCATTAGTATCCATACAACTGGGCCTCCTACTTGCAAAAAATCAATTATTTTTTGCTGTACTGAATCTTCCACAACTCTCTCCAAAATAATAAAAAACAGTGCACAAATGATATTCATTATCAGAAAGATTTTCAATGGATATTTAATGAGTTCATTATTTGAAGAAATATATGAAAATTTAATCTGGATATAAAAATTCAGGCATAAAAAAGCGCCTCACAATGGAGACGCTTTTTAATTTATTATCTGTTATTACTTATATTGACGATCATAAGCAGACTGATAAGCTTTCAGCACTTTGTCGTAACCTAGCTTCTTAATACGTGCGATGTAGTTATCCCACTCTTCATCAACATCGGCACTGCCTAGAATCCAGCGTTGTTGCGCTTCTAACATGTAAGTTAAGATGCCTGGCCAGTACTTGTCATACACTAGACGCTCTGCAACCGTCATAGAGACACCATTGAACTGCTCAATGATGTAATTATTATCGGTGTAAAGCTCAATGCCTTTGGCAGCGATTTCATTCGTCCATTGCCATTCGTAGTTGTAATCCTGGCGGAAGCCGATTGGAATCTGCGCACCTATACTCCACATTTGAGAATTAACAGGTTGAGAATCAGTTAATACTTCTTGTGTATAAGTTGGCTTGCCATCAACCATATTCCAATGAACACCTTCTACACCAAAGTTGGCAATGTTGCGGCCTTTTTCAGTAAAGATGAAGTCCATATATTTGATACTAGCAATCGGATCTTTGTTTGAATAAGTTAACGCCCAGCCATCAGGTTTAACGGTTGTACGGCCGTTTTCTTCCATTCTCACACCAGACGGTGACGCAGGTGGTGCCATTGGAATCCAATCAAAGCCTGGAATGGTTTCTTTCAAACTGTCGTTGTAGCCCGCTGTACTGGCAAACCAGTCATGAGTCATACCGCCAAGATTGTTGCCCAATAAATATTCTCTAGCTTTAGAGCCTCGAGTGAATACTTCTTTATCGATCAGACCTTCTTTGTACCATTTCGCTAGGTTACGAATACCTGTGCGGTAAGTCTCATCAACGTAACCGTGTTTCACTTTATCATGACCTTCAATGTAGAACTGGTGGTAGCTGTCTGTACCTGTTGTACGAGCATCCCAAAGCGTAACCATACGAATCATTTCTTCCCAATGACGGAAGAAAGCAGGCACTTCATCTTGCTTGCCGTTGCCATTTGGGTCACGGTCACGGAAAGCTTTTAACACTTCATACAACTCATCAACGGTTTCTGGTTGCTCAAGGCCTAATTTACTCAACCAATCTTGACGAATATAGTATGCTCGAGCGGCCTGACCATCTGGGAAATAAGCCATGTGGTAAATGTTTCCATCTGGCGCGGTAATGGCTTTCTTAATATCAGGGTTCTTTTCAAAATACGCTTTGATATTTGGCGCGTAGGTATCGATCATGTCATTTAAAGGTAAAAATGCGCCTTCCATACCATATTGGATAAAGCTGTCTTTTAGACTGTTACCGCCAACGATGTCAGGCAAGTTGCCAGAAACCAACATTAGATTGAACAGCTCTTGACTGTTGGTACCAATTTTAGACGCCACACCTTTCAGGCGAACCCCCGTATACTTCTCATATTCTTCCGCAACAGGCCAGTTTTCGTCCCATGCATACTTGTTACGGAAGTGCATATGAATACTCAATTCTAACGGTTTATCTGTCACTTTATATTTGTCATCATCACCCGCAGCAACAGATGCTCCTGACGTCGCAGCCAAAGCTAGCGCGATTGCAGTAGACGGTAGTATTTTATTTATCATTTTTTTCTCCATTTATTATATTTATATTTTGAAAAAACAAACCTTACTCTTTAACCCCACCCATCATAATACCTTTATTGAAATGCTTCTGAAGGTATGGATAAACCAGAAGAACTGGAATGATGGAAACTACAATAATCGCAGCAACAATTGTTTCAAAAGAATAACTACTTGATAACAAAGTACTAGCGAATTCATCGTCCATGTTAGCTTCGATAATGATACGCTTTAAATATACCTGTAGAGGAATTTTATCTTCCTCACGAAGCAAAATCATGGCCCAAAAATATCCATTCCAACGAGCAACAATACAAAATAGTGCAACAGTTACAATGGCTGGTTTTGAAAGTGGAATAAACACCTTCCACAGCAAACTAAAATCACCTGCGCCGTCCATTCTTGCTGCTTCTTCAAAAGATTTAGGAATCGCTTCAAAGAAGTTTCTTAAAAGAATGATATTAAATGCCGTACAAGCAAACGCAATTAATATACCGAACCTCGAATCTAATAAATCCAAATCTCTTAAGTTCAAGAAGAAAGGAATCATTCCTGCGTTGAACCACATAGTAAAAGCGATGAAGAAGTTAAAATATCTTCTGCCAATTAATTGAGGTCGGGATAACGCATAAGATCCAGGAATAATAATCGCCAAACTCACCAATGTACCAAAGATGGTATAGAAGAAAGTGTTCGCATAAGACTTCCAAAAAACCACATCGCTCAACACTTTATCGTAGGCTGCAAAGGTAATATCTTTCGGAAAAAACACCACCTGTCCAGACGACACAGCGAAGCCAGAACTAATAGAAGCAGCAGCAATGTAAATAAATGGGTAAAGCGTACTAAGTACAAATAATGCAATAAGGAACATATTGGCATAGCCAAAAATCTTATCGCCTCGTGAATATAAATTAAAATCTGACATTTATTTTACCTCTACCACAAAGAAGACGATGAGTATTTACGGCTTAACCAGTTCGCCGCATATACCATTACGAAAGCAACAACAGCGTTAAATAAGCCAGCAGCAGTTGCAACATCATATTGGCTACCCTGTAAACCTACTCGATAGATATAGGTACTAATGACATCTGCCGTTTCAAAAGTAGATGGTTGGTACAAAAGAATAATATATTCGAAACCTACCTCGACCATGTTGCCTATTTTAATAATAAGCATGATCAAGATCGTTGGTAGAATAGTTGGCAAGGTAATCTTGTACATCATTTGGAAACGCGTCGCGCCATCTACTTTTGCTGATTCATATAAAGATGGGTTAACACTTGCAATGGCTGCAAGATAAACGATGGAGTCAAAGCCAGCTTCTTTCCATATATTACTTCCGATGAAAATAGCTCGAAAATATTCAGGATTTGTTAAGAAATAGATCTTATCAAAGCCTAAAGCGTCCAATGTCAGGTTAACAATACCTGTTGTTGGAGATAGGAAGCTAATTACCAAGCCTGCCACGATAACCACAGAGATAAAGTGAGGTAAATAAGCGATAGTCTGAGCTACTCGTTTGAATACGAAATGATGAATTTCGTTAAACATCAAAGCGAGCATGATCGGAATAGGAAAACCGAAGATTAGCCCATAAAAACTAATCACGAACGTATTTTGGATTGCTCGTAAAAAGTTTTCGTCTTCGAACAGGGTGTAAAAGTGTTCAAAACCCACCCAACTACTGCCCGATATTCCACGGAACAAACTGAAGTCTTTAAACGCTATTTGTAACCCCCCCATTGGGACATATAAAAACACGATGAACCAAATGACCATTGGCGCCAGCAACACATATACTTGCCAATCTGCTTTTATTTTTCCTAATAAAGCAGAGAGAGGACTCATCGAAGAGGGCGCTCCCTGCTTGTTAGTATCTAATTTATTCATATTGAACCTATTATTAGTATATTGAGTTTTCTGTTACGCCATCAAAAATGTGTAATAAATGCGTTTTTTCTTCCTCCATAATCAGATTCTGTCTCTCTAATCACTACCACTAAAAGCAAACTCTTGTTTTGTATGACAAATATAGAAAGACTCAGAATGAAAAATAATTCGATACATCAACTCATCTCGTATTTTTGGTATAAGCACTAAGAAGTGGATTTATATACTGTTACAAAAGAAGCGATCTTTACAGGTCGCTTGATAAGAATTGGAAAAAGAAAATCAGGGATTAAAGAACTGAAAAGTCAATCAAAAGCTTATTTTATATAAGTAAATTCAATATATATTTTCGCTTAATCATTTTTTTCAAGCTTCTCTATAATACGTTGATACATCCACCAAGCAGATATTCCTGCTAGCAAGTTCCCGACTAATACACCAACAAAAAGCCCTTTCAGACCTGCTAACTCTGCTCCTATCCACAAACAAGGAATAAAAAAAGCAAATAAACGCAGTGCAGAAATAGCCAGTGCGGAGTATGAACGCCCCAAAGCATTTGATACAGACACCATCAGCATGCAAACACCTAGCGCGCCTAAACTGATCGGCACCAGCATTAAATGCCAATTTAAGATATTTGATACGGCTTCATCACTCACCATTAGGTGGGATAAAAAACCAGACGCCAAAAGTGTTCCAATCGCAACGAGACACTGAAAAAACAGTATGAAGCGGCAAGCGAGTGTTACGAGCTGGCGAATGCCTCTTATTTCCTTCGCGCCAAGAAGTCGCCCAACCATAGGAGGCATAGACATAGTAAGCGCTAACACCACAACAATCGAAAAGAATTCAAACCTTGACCCTAACGCCCAAGCCGCTACTGCTGCCGTACCAAAGCCAGCAATCAGTTTGGTCGCAAGCATGGAGGAAACCGGCGGCAACAATTGGCTTATCATCGCAGGCCCCATTATATGACCGATCGATAACAGACTCTCTTTTATGTTCAAATCTTCCCAGGAAAAGGTCACCCAATCTCTTCGCTTTACAAGAGGAGCCATAACCAAAACGCCAACACTAAATGCGACTGTGGTCGCCATTGCTGCGCCGTTCAAACCAAGGTCAAACGTAAAAATAAAAATTGGATCGAGCAGTAAATTCAACACACTGGTCAGCACCATCATAATGCCGGGCAATAAGGTGTTTCCATTGGCTCGACATAAGCTGTAATAAAAATATATGAAAGCCCCAATCCAAGCGCTCAATAACCAATGAGGCCAATAAGACTCAACCACAGGAAACACTGCCTCAGGCGCACTTAGCAGAAATAAAATGGGCTCACGCAAAAGCCAAATCAGCACACAAAATAATGCGATACCAACACCGCCAATCATAAGAACCAATCCACCCAACTGCCGACTATAGCGAATATCCCCAGCACCAAGTGCACGCGCGATAATTGCTGTCGTGGCAATCCCCAAACCTACTTGCAACCCAATCACCACCATTTGAATAGGTAAAGTAAAACCTTGAGCAGCAAGCGGCAGAACACCCAACTGACCAATAAAAGCACTATCGACTAGCTGAAAACTCATCATAGACAAAATGCCAAAAAGCATTGGCCAAGTCATGGAGAATAATTGCTTCCCTAAAGAAGCAGATGAAGACACTTGGGAGGACATAAGAAACTCTAGCGGTAAAAATTAGCGGTAATTTTACTCTATTTAAAAAGACTTGGATAAATAAAGTCTATTTCGATTTGATGACGAAAGGAGCGCATCTTCAGCGATAATTGTGTGTATGCAACAGAGAAAAAATACGATGCGAGCTGTATTTTAGTGGCGCTATAAGATATTGAGATAACAAGCTGCACGGCTTGAGTAAATTTCGTATGATAATCTTTCCCCTTGGCCACCTCATTGATTTAGAAGGACAGCATGGAATTTACTTGGATTTTATTTGCGTTTGTCTGCGGCTTAGCAGTCAAAATGATCAATCTGCCACCGCTCATCGGTTTTCTATTAGCTGGCTTCTTACTACATTATCTAGGGTTTGAAGCAAGCAGCACTCTAGATTCTCTTGCAAATATAGGCATTACCTTAATGCTTTTCAGTATTGGCTTAAAGCTGCACGTTAAAGATCTACTCAAACGAGAAGTCTGGGCTTCAACCCTGACTCACATGAGTATTTGGACTCTACTTTTTGGCGGCATCGCACTCACCCTCGGCACACTGAGCTTACCTTATTTCGGTATTTTAGATATCACATCCGCAGCCTTAATCGGTTTTGCTTTGAGCTTCTCAAGTACCGTTTGTGTGATGAAACTGCTGGAAGAAAGTGGTGAGTTAAAAACTCGTCATGGGCAATTATCCCTTGGCATATTAGTTATGCAGGACATAATTGCAGTAATCTTTCTCGTCGCGGCGACAGGTAAAATCCCTTCGATTTGGGCTCTCGGTTTATTCGGTTTGTTACTGGTTCGTCCGCTTATCAACAAAATGGTCGATCGTGTCGGACATGGAGAAATGTTGCCTTTAACTGGAATATTTCTTGCTCTAGGCGGCTACGAGCTATTTTATCTAGTTGGAGTCAAAGGCGATTTAGGCGCATTGATTTTTGGCATTCTCTTAGCGTCTCATCCAAAATCATCAGAAATGAATAAATCCCTAATGAACTTCAAAGACTTATTTTTAATCGGCTTCTTTCTTTCGATCGGCTTTACGGCTCTACCCACGTTTGAAATGATTGGTATGAGCTTAATTATTACACTTGTTATTTTGGCAAAGTTCGCCCTTTTCTTCTTCCTATTAACCAAGTTCAAACTTCGTGGCAGGACATCTTTTTTATCCTCCCTTATCCTCTCCAACTACAGTGAGTTTGGCCTCATTGTCGTAGCACTGAGCGTTGCCAACGGTTGGCTAGAAAAAGAATGGTTAGTCATTCTAGCGCTTGGTGTCTCTTTCTCCTTTGTCATTACCAGCATGATTTATCGTCAGTCTCACAAACTATATCGACAAAACAAAGAAAGCATTCGTCAATTTGAAAGCCCACAATGCTTGCCTGAAGATGTTTTTACTCAACCAAAAGACGCGGAAGTGCTAATTGTCGGTTTAGGTCGAGTTGGGCGAGGTGCTTTCGAGTCAATCAAAAACATCATTGGCAATAACCTTGCTGGAATGGATGCTGACAGAAGTCGAATCAAGCTCATGCAAGAAGCAGGAGAAAACGTCTTTTATGGTGATGGTGAAGATGCCGACCTTTGGGAGCGCTTAGACACAAACGGCATACGCCTAATTATGTTGGCTTTGCCAATCGCAGAAGACAGCACCAACATTGCGATACAACTGCGTAAAGCCAACTATCAAGGTCATATCGCTGCGATTGCACGCTATCAAGATGAGCGAGAAACCTTGTTAGCCGCAGGTATCGACAATGTCTTCAACTTCTACACAGAAGCAGGTACAGGTTTCGCAGAAGAAAGTTTGACCCTCATCCGACCTACAAACGCATAACCCCTTCATCAAAATACAGCATTCAGCCGTATTTTGAAGGCAAAGCTATCAGACTAATTATTTGATAGCTTTGCCTCATCTATCTTAGCTTTCACAGCTTCTGCTTGTTCCGTTAACTCTGAATACCCTTTAATGTCACCGCTACGTTGAGCTTGCATGGCTTTTTCCAATAACGCACCGTATTCTTTATCGAGTTTCTTGATCGGGTCAGATTTCAAAAAATTGAACATATTTAGCCTGCTTTAATGAGTGAATATTGCTTATACGTTAGAAGTAAGTACTTAGATCCTTTCCAAGATAAATAATGCGAACAAAGCATGATTAGGCACAAAAAAAACGCTGATCAGATGTCTCTGACCAGCGTTTTTTATAAAGCGAAGTAAGCTAAGACTTAAACGTCTAAGAAATCCATGATACCTTCAGCCGCTTTGCGGCCTTCATCAATGGCGGTTACCACCAAATCAGAACCACGCACCATGTCACCACCAGCAAAGATTTTTTCGTTCGTAGTTTGGAACATGAATTTACCTTTCTTCGGTGCAATCACGCGACCACGAGAGTCGGTTTCAATACCAAATTTCTCGAACCAAGGCGCTGGACTGGCCTGGAAACCAAAGGCCACCAAGATAGCGTCAGCAGGAATAATCTGCTCGCTGCCTTCAATCACTTCTGCACTGCGGCGGCCATTTTCGTCAGGCTCGCCCATTTGAGTCTCAACCACTTTAATGCCTTCTACTTTGCCATCACCAACAATTTCCACAGGTTGACGGTTGAAGAGGAATTGCACGCCTTCTTCTTTGGCATTCTGTACTTCTTTACGAGAGCCTGGCATATTTTCTTGGTCACGACGGTATACACAAGACACGCTTTTCGCTCCTTGACGAATCGCAGTACGGTTACAGTCCATCGCAGTATCACCACCGCCCAGCACAACCACTTTTTTACCTTTCAGGTTAACGTAATCCGCTTCATCTTCTTCAAAATCTAAACAATGATTTACGTTAGACACAAGATAATCCAAGGCATCATGAACACCAGGAAGATCTTCACCTGGAAAACCGCCTTTCATGTACTTGTAAGTGCCCATACCTAAGAAAACAGCGTCATATTCTTCGAGCACATGCTCAAAAGGAACATCGTCACCAACAGAAGTGCCTAAAACAAATTCAACACCCATTTCTTCAAAAATTTCACGGCGGCGTGTCATCACACTTTTTTCCAATTTGAATTCAGGAATACCAAATGTGAGCAATCCGCCAATCTCAGGATATTTATCAAACACAACAGGCTTAATACCGTTACGAACTAAAACGTCTGCACACGCAAGGCCAGCAGGGCCCGCGCCTACGATTGCGACAGTTTTGTTCACTGGCACAACATTAGACATGTCCGGACGCCAGCCTAAAGCAAATGCAGTGTCAGTAATGTACTTCTCAACAGAACCAATTGTTACTGCACCAAAACCACCTTCACCCAGCGTACAAGCGCCTTCACAAAGTCTGTCTTGTGGACAAACTCGGCCACATACTTCAGGCAAAGAGTTAGTGCGGTGGCTCAACTCCGCCGCTTCTAAAATACTGCCTTCGCTGACAAGTTTCAGCCAATTTGGGATGTAGTTGTGAACAGGACATTTCCATTCACAATATGGATTACCACATTCCAAACAACGGTGTGCTTGGCTCTTTGCACCCGTTTCTTCAAAAGGTCGGTATATTTCGACAAATTGACCTTTACGTGTAATTAAAGGTTTTTTCTTAGGATCCTTACGATCCACTTCAACAAATTGAAATACGTTGTTCAAGCGCTCAGACATAAGCTGCTATCTCCTTGGCTGCTTGT
This sequence comes from Marinomonas sp. 5E14-1, assembly GCF_039939215.1. Lineage (NCBI taxonomy): Bacteria > Pseudomonadati > Pseudomonadota > Gammaproteobacteria > Oceanospirillales > Oceanospirillaceae > Marinomonas > Marinomonas sp. 5E14-1. Next base: position 11,000 of record NZ_JBDXMW010000020.1, read on the forward strand.
TCACAAGCAGCGCTTCTCTCAAATGGATCAGACTGATTCGTACATGGCACTGAGTGCAAGCTCAGCGCCACAACAGCGTGTTTTATTCCGGACGTTGACGAGTATTAGCCAATAGCGCGCCTATGCTTGCTGCTTTTGGTTTTACTAGCCAGAACTTGCCAATGTAGTCATAGAAATTTTCTAAGAGTTCATGGCCCCATTCGCTGTCAGTTTCTCGTACGTACTCTTCCAGTACAGAGCGAAGGTGTGAACGATATTCTTCTGTTAACTCTGTACCGATACGGTGAATTTCAACCAACTCATGATTGTATTTATCAACAAAGGTACGGTCCAAATCAAGAACGTAAGCAAAGCCACCCGTCATACCAGCACCGAAGTTATAACCCGTATTACCCAGTACCGTTACCATCCCGCCAGTCATATATTCACAGCAGTGATCGCCTGCGCCTTCTATAACCGTATGCGTGCCTGAGTTACGTACTGCAAAACGCTCACCTGCTGTACCTGCTGCAAACAACTTACCGCCAGTCGCACCATACAAACAGGTGTTACCAATAATGGCCGAGTTTTGAGATTTGAAAGATGAGTTTTTCGGTGGACGAACAACCAACTTACCACCTGTCATACCTTTACCGACGTAATCATTCGCATCGCCTTCTAGGTACATATTCAAACCGCCCGCGTTCCAAACACCAAAACTTTGTCCTGCGGTTCCTTTCAGCTTCAAAGTTAAAGGCATATCAGACATACCTTGGTTACCGTAACGTTTAGCGATTTCACCTGATAGACGAGCACCGATAGAGCGGTCGCAGTTGGTAACATTGAATTCGAACTCTCCGCCTTCTTTTTCTTCTACTGCATTTTTCACTGCGTCCCACATACGAATAGCATGCTCACCTTTATCGTGAGGAGGGTTAAAAGGTAAGTCGCAATATTGCGGTTTATCAGCAGGAATCGCGTCATTATTCAAAATCGGGGACAAGTCCAAGTTGCGCTGCTTATCTGTTTCACCCGGTAACGTCTTCAACAAATCCGTGCGGCCAATCAGGTCTTGTAGACGAGACACACCCAATTTCGCTAACCACAGGCGAGTATCTTCCGCCATGAATAGGAAGAAGTTTTTGATCATCTCAACTGTGCCGATAAAGTGATCGTCACGTAGACCTTGATCCTGAGTTGCAACACCTGTCGCACAATTATTTAAGTGACAGATACGTAAGAACTTACAACCCATTGCAACCATTGGCGTCGTACCGAAGCCAAAACTTTCAGCGCCTAGAATTGCGGCTTTCACAACGTCTAGACCAGTTTTTAAACCACCGTCGGTTTGCAGGCGAATCTTGCCACGCAAATCGTTTGAACGAAGTGCTTGTTGCGCTTCTGCCAAACCAAGTTCCCAAGGAGAACCAGCGTGGCGAATAGAAGTAATCGGCGATGCCGCTGTACCACCGTCATAACCAGAAATAGTGATTAAGTCTGCATAGGCTTTCGCTACACCTGCCGCGATCGTGCCTACACCTGGCTCAGAAACCAGCTTCACAGACACCAATGCCTCTGGGTTTACTTGTTTCAAATCGAAGATAAGCTGAGCCAAATCTTCAATCGAATAAATATCATGATGCGGTGGTGGTGAAATCAAAGTCACACCAGGAACTGCGTAACGTAGACGAGCAATCAGACCGTTTACCTTACCACCTGGAAGCTGACCACCTTCACCTGGTTTCGCACCTTGAGCAACCTTGATCTGCAACACTTCTGCGTTAACCAAGTATTCAGGCGTTACACCAAATCGACCAGAAGCGATCTGTTTGATCTTAGAACGACGTTCTGTGCCATGGCGAGCTGGGTCTTCACCACCTTCACCTGAGTTTGAACGGCAACCTAATTCGTTCATTGCTTGAGCAAGTGCTTCATGAGCTTCAGGAGACAATGCACCTAAAGACATACCTGCAGAATCAAAGCGAGGAAGAATGTGCTCAATAGATTCCACGTCATCAATCGAAATTGGCTTAGCTTTGTCAGACAAAGTGAACAAGTCACGAATCATAGAAGCCGGACGCGTGTTCACTAACTCCGCGTATTTTGTGAAGTCTTCGAACTTACCAGAACCCACTGCGGTTTGAAGGTTGCGGACCACATCTGGGTTAAATGCATGGTATTCCGCATCATGTACGTATTTTAAGTAACCACCATGTTGAATCGGTTTACGTAATTTCCAAGCATTGTTTGCAACAGATGCTTGCTCGCGTTGGAAATCTTCAAATCTAGCGCCTTTGATACGGCTAGAAACACCACGGAAACAAAGATCAATAACAGCAGTATCCAAACCAATGGCTTCAAACAATTGAGCACCACGGTAAGACGCCATTGTAGAGATGCCCATTTTAGACAAGATCTTCATCAAGCCTTTGTTGATACCTTTACGATATTTCGCATGGCAAGAAATAGGGTCGCCCATCACTTCGCCTTTATCAACCATATCGTTAATTAAGCGATAAGAAAGATAAGGGTAAACCGCCGTCGCACCAAAGCCTAATAGAACAGCAAATTGGTGAGGGTCACGGGCAAAGCCCGTGTCCGCGATGATGTTAGAATCACAACGTAAACCGGCTCTAGTTAAATGATGATGAACAGCACCAACCGCCATAGGCGCAGGAATTGGCAAGTGCCCTTTCTGCAAATCGCGATCTGTAAGAACCAAGATTACAGCACCATTACGCACTTCGTCTTCAGCCTTAGCTTGCAATGCTTTAATCGATTCTTCTAGAGACATTTCAGCAGGGTTGTAGTTTGTATCCAAACGAACCAAGCGAAATCTATGGTCATTCATTGCTAATAGGCGAGTAAATTTACGTGCCGAAATGATAGGCGAAGATAAGATAATACGATTCGCGTGTTTAGGCGTTTCTTCAAATAAGTTGCGCTCTGAACCAATACAAGTCTCTAAAGACATGACGACAGATTCACGCAATGGGTCGATTGGTGGATTTGTCACCTGCGCAAACTTCTGACGGAAGTAATCACTTATCGGACGAGTTTGGCTGGACATAACCGCCATCGGCGTATCATCTCCCATAGAACCCACTGCTTCATGACCACTTTCTGCAAGTGGACGGAAGATTTGCTCACGCTCTTCAAAAGACACTTGGAACATCTTTTGGTAAGTAGACATTTCTTCTGGCGTGAAGGCAACAAACTCTTGGCTAGATTCAACAAGGATTGTTTCGATACGAATCGCTTCTTGCTTCAACCACTTTTTGTATGGGTGCATCGATTTCAAACGCTTGTCGATATCATCCGTATGAAGAACTTCACCTGTCTGAGTATCAACAACCAACATTTGACCTGGACCAACACGACCTTTAGCCACAACATCTTCAGGTTTGTAATCGTAAGTACCAATTTCAGACGCTAACGTGATGAAACCATTTTTCGTTACAACCCAACGAGAAGGACGCAAACCGTTACGGTCTAACATACAAATCGCATGACGACCATCAGTCATTACCAAGCCTGCGGGGCCATCCCATGGTTCCATATGCATAGAGTTGTATTCATAAAATGCACGCAACTCTGGATCCATGTTTTCTACGTTTTGCCATGCAGGTGGAATGATCAAACGCGCAGCACGGAAAATGTCCATACCACCCGTTACAAGGATTTCCAGCATGTTATCCATAGAAGAGGAATCTGAACCGGTTAAGTTAACCAATGGTTGCAAATCTTGTAATTCAGGAATCAAAGGTGAACGCAATTTGTTGGCACGAGCAAGTGCCCAGTTACGATTACCTTCAATGGTGTTGATCTCACCGTTATGCGCCAACATGCGGAATGGCTGAGCCAATGGCCATCTCGGCAATGTATTGGTAGAGAAACGTTGGTGGAATACACAAATAGCCGTTTCTAGTTTCTCATTGCCTAAGTCTTTATAAAAAGAAGGCAAATCCACTGGCATCATTAAGCCTTTGTAAGACAACACCTTGTCAGACAAAGAACAAATATAGAAGTTTTCATAATGAGCCAATGCCATTTCAGTTTTACGACGAGCAACGAACAAGCGAGTCGCAAAAGTACGAGCATCCATTCGGTTGCTGTCGATGAAAATTTGTTCGATGCGAGGTAAGCATTCTTCAGCAATTCGACCTAAGCAAGAAGAGTCTGTTGGCACATCGCGCCAACCTACAACGTTTACACCTTGGCCTTCTAACTGCTTTGTTAATTCGTCACGTTGTTCTGTTGCCAACGCTTCGTCTTGATCCAAGAAGACCATACCAATACCGTATAAATCCGATAAGGTATGCTTAAACAGTGATTTTGCCTCTGCGCGTAAAAAAGCGTCTGGCTTCTGTATCAAAAGACCACAACCGTCTCCGGTTTTTCCATCGGCCGCGATACCACCGCGGTGCGTCATACATGTCAAAGATTGAATCGCTGTTTTCAACAATTCGTGGCTTGTATTGCCTTCCATATGAGCAATTAGACCAAAGCCACAGTTGTCTTTGAACTCGCCAGGACGATAAAGGCCTGCATTCATACACCAACTCCCAAAGTTGTAACCTAAATAAAATAAGTAAAGATAAAATCAAAATTTTGATGGCGGAATTAAGAAGCTGTACATATTGTTAAATTCGCTTCGAGAATGACTATCATTTATCCAAAGGGCCATCTAAATGGAAGGACATACTACCTCGCAGAAGGGGACTACTCAAATTTACATAAGCCCACTTTCTGTTATTTTGGCGGCTTTTATAGGGTATTTAGCGGTGAATAATCGGAAGTTAGAGAATTATCTATGGCTGGAGTTTTTTGAAACAGAAAATTCCACTGTTCATTCACGTTTTTCAGTGAATTACAGTTAATTTTACTAAATTGTATGTTTTTTTATACGAAAGCCTCACAAAATGAGGCTCTCACAGTCTAATAAAGCACTCTCCACAGTGGATTGACCTAAAAATAATCTACAACGGAGGCTATTGCACTTTCTTTATATCGTCTTGGATGCCACGAGCACTTCTCGCCCATGGATTAAGGTCTCTTATGTCTCGAGGCAAGGTCTCCGATGCCGCAATAGCTTCGCTGCGATTTTGATATAAACCGTATACAACAACATACCAATCTCGACCGTTATGTGTCGATTTAAAGTAACCAAACGCATCAACGCTGCCTTGATCTCGGATGAAGCTTTTGACTGTATTGATATTGTGCGTACCCAAAAGTTGTAAGGTGTAACGATTCGGATTTTGTAATTGCCACCACTGAGTCTTATCGAACGGATCTGGTGCCACAGTCACTGGCTCTGTTTTTGGCTGAACGACTTCAGGAGCAACAGGTGCAGGCTCAGCGGCTGGCACCTGTGTTCGTATCGGCGCCGTTGGCACAACTGGCTGCGAGCTAGGCTCTGCATCTGGCAATGTTTCTGTGTTACCCAATGAACTAGACATACTAATCGCTGGCAAAGAGGTTTCTGTCGTCAGCGCAGGCAAAACAAGTTCACCTTCTTGGCCAATTTTACGCTGCATTGCATCAATACGAGCAATGGTTTCCGCGGAAGACTGCCCTTGTCTAGGGCTCAAAGGAATCACATTACTGGTTCTATCCGCCACCGTATTTTCCTCTGGCTGACCAGAGAAAAGAACCGCCATCAAAATCCCCAACATAACGAGCGAAAGCAGAGCCATGTGCGCAAGAGGAAATCCCATCGCCAAGTTAAAGCGCATCTTTGCTTTCCCTGACTTGCCTTTTCCCATCATGGTTTGAGCAATCGAATTAATGCGCCCTGGGTAACCACCAGACTCAAGATGAATTTGGGTAATTTGTTTTTCGTTAAACGGTAAGTTGATTCCGCCACCTACCGCACGAACTCGATGCAATAAATAGGCACGAGTTTGCTCTAATGAATATGGAGCTAAGGTAAATGAATGACTCAACTGTTCATATCGAGAGCTTTGGAAAGAATCTAAGTTTCGCGCCAGTGAATGCTCACTAAACAGCACGACATGAGGAACGGTTTGGTTCTCCGTTGCCAAAGACATCATGTCTAACAACATGGTCACAGCATCGGTGTTTAACTCTTGTGCATTATCGACCAAAACTAATGCCGCTTGGCCTTTATCTTCCAAGTCATGGGAAAACTTAAGCAGAGGGCCAAAGGTTGTTTCATTGGGAGGCTGAGAAAAGTGACCAGCAAAACCAACGTATATAGCTTGCAGTAGCTGACCAGCCGTCATCAACATAGAAGCTTTAACGTGACTGACAATTGTGGATTCGTCTTGATGGCGAGCAAATTCCATCAAGAATCGACTTTTGCCGCTACCTTGTGGACCTTGTACAACAGAAAGCAAGCTACTGTATCGGCTTAAATGCTCTAGCAAAGCAAGTTGTTGATTACCTTCTTCAGAAGCAAAGTAAACGGACGCATCCTTCGAGCCAAAAGGATCCCTCAGTGTCGATTTTGAGGGCTGATCAAGCGCATCCTCTAGGTCAAACTGAAAATCAGGCTTAGGCATAGTCGTCCTTCCACAATAGTCACTAAGAATAATTAAGTAAAAATCGCCTACTTACTTACTTCGAGTGCATCCAAAATACATGCATTAAAATCGTCCATCGGGAAATCCGATGTCACCATAGCGTCGCCCAAAGCATTCAAAAGCACCAGGCGCAAGCTGCCATCTAACACTTTTTTATCTAAGGCCATTCGCTCTATAAAGCTTTCTAGCGTCATATTTTTAGGGGGTAAAATTGGCAAGTTGGCCGCTTCAAATAAAGCAATAGAACGACTCAAATCGTCATCCGTTACTTTACCCATACGCCATGAAAGATCCAGTGCAAGAATACTACCTGCTGCCACCGCTTCACCGTGCAACCAATTTCCATATCCCATTTCGGTTTCTATAGCGTGACCAAAAGTATGTCCAAGATTGAGAATCGCGCGAATCCCTCCTTCTCTTTCATCTTGGGCAACAACGTTAGCTTTTGCCAAGCAAGAGCGATAAATCGCTTCGCTTATTTTATTATTGTCTAGCGCCATTAATGGCGTCATCTCTTGCTCTAACCAATCAAAGAAAGGCTCATCACAAATCAAACCGTATTTAATGACTTCCGCCATGCCTGCTGACAACTCTCGTTGCGGCAAACTGTCTAGAGTTTCCGTATCAATAATAACGGCCTGTGGCTGATAAAATGCCCCTATCATATTCTTGCCTAGAGGATGGTTTACACCGGTTTTACCACCCACGGAAGAATCTACCTGCGACAACAAGGTTGTAGGCACCTGAATGAAAGGTACGCCACGTTGATAGGTTGCCGCTGCAAAACCAGCCATGTCACCGACAACACCACCGCCTAATGCGATCACAGTCGTTGTTCTGTTGTGTTTTGCTTCTAGTAACGAGGTCATAATCTGACCATATGTTTCTAATGTTTTGTAAACTTCGCCATCCGGTAAAACACAAGTATCCACTTTATAGTCTGCGGACAACATGGACATCATAGACTCCAGATACAAAGGAGCAATGGTCTCATTTGTTACTATCATGACCTGTTTACCATGAATCGCATCATCAAACAGCGCTTTTTGCTGGCGAATACCATGGCCAATATAAATAGGGTAACTACGATCGCCAAGATCAACGGTTAACGTACGCATTAAGATACAGAGGTCTCCATGTCGAGATGTCGCTTGATTGCATCCAGCACCTTATTGGCGACAGATTTTGGATGACGCGAATCAGTTTCTACTACAAGTGTCGCCACTTCTCTATAAAGAGGGTCACGCACTTCAAAAAGTTTTCTTAAGGTTGCCCTTGGATCGCCGGTTTGCAAAAGAGGACGATGAGTACTTTTAGACGTTCGGTAAAGTTGCTGAGCAACAGAAGCGTATAAATATACCACCAAAGCATCATCGCGAAGAATGTTACGATTTTCCTCTCGCATTACAATACCACCACCTGTTGCGACAACAGAATCACTTGTGTCTGATTGAACAATCGACGTAAGCGCCTGTGTTTCTCGCTTACGAAAACCGTCTTCACCTTCCTTTTCAAAAATCCAAGGAATATCAGCACCAGCATTATCTTCTATAACTTTATCAAGATCATAGAACTCTTTGCTCATCGATTGTGAGATCAAACGACCTATCGTGGTTTTTCCTGCGCCCATTGGGCCTACTAAAATAATATTGGGGGCTTTTGTCATTGTATTCAGTTACATCGGAATTAAGCAGAATCAAACTGCGGCCTAGTTATCTGACATTTGTAGCAGCTTTGGAGTAATAAATACAAGTAATTCAACCTTTTCTTGCTGTTCTGAGCGTCTTTTGAACAATGTACCCAGCAAAGGGATGTCACTAAAGAAAGGCACTCGACTTTCAGTTTCGAAGCTTTCCTCTCTGAAAATCCCACCTAAAATAAGCGTTTCTTCATTTTTCACTACCACCTGTGTTTTCAAACGATTCGTTTCAAGGCTCGGAACACCATTGACCAAATCATCAACCGAGTCTTGATGTATTGTTAATTTCAATAAAATACGATTGCCATCTTTCACAAAAGGCGTTACTTCCAGCATTAATGATGCTTGACGAAACTCCACCGTTACCGTTTCATCACTGATGGTTTGATAAGGCACTTCTGTGCCAGATTCTATTTTTGCTACCAAGCCTTCTGAGGTTACTATTTTCGGCTTAGAGATAACTTCTGCAACGCCTTCGCTCTCCATCAGCTCCAATGTAAAATCCAATAACCCAATACTCCCTGAACTGGCAACATTTAAACTTGTGGTGGATACTAATGCGCCTAAGTCGACCGCACCACCAACAGATGACCGAACATTGTCAGACAGTTTAGTTTGCCAATTCACACCGAATTGCGATTGCGCTGTTCGGCTAACTTGTGCAATTTGAGCACTGATTTCGATTTGCCTTAATGGCGCATCTAACCAAGCAAGAGTCTCTTGTAAGCCTTCTGGCAACTCACAGATATGCGCCACAATTGAATTTGTTCGTTCATCAACCACCATAGAAATAGAAGGATACAAAGTTTGTAAGTGCCTACCAACTGAGTCAGCCTTGGCATGCTTGATTAGCCAATAAAACCTTTCGCATTGCGCTCTGCCCTTTTCGTGCTCAGTGACATCCACCGAAATCTCGGGCATTAATACGGCTACTCGGCCTTGCCATTCAAGACGAATACCCGGCTGCTGAGCGACAGCTTCCATAACATCTGCCCAATTAGCATCTTTGACAGATAACGTCAGAAAACCTTCGATATCTGGGCTAATTACCACACTCTCATTCATCTGTGATGCAAGCCACGGCAAAACCTCTTGCAAGGGGCGAGACTCAAAATACACATCCATTGCCGAAGAAGGACGAGACAACAGACATCCCACAAGAACACAAATCGGTATAAAAAACTTATTCATTGTTGGCGTCATCATTGCTCTCTCCTTTCCCTGAATTGCAGCGCAACTTGGTCACCGTCTTTACCTATCAAAGTCACTCGATCAAAGACGACAAGATCGACAGTCAGTCCTGCCGCTGGCAACCAACTCCCTTGACGAACCCAGTGTTGACTGTCCTTATGCTTCAATAAGGCAGAAGCACTCTCACCAATGCGCATAGTCGAAACTAGAGTCCAGTCTTCCTCGATAAAGCGCCCAGCTTTTAGATTCGTCGGCAACCAGTCTTCATAAGCTCGATTTCTTTTCGGTTCTTGGATATCAAACAACAATTGACCATGCCAAGCGCCATCTTGCTCACTTTCCCAAGAGGCAGAGACAAGCCTTAACGCAATTTTTTCCTGAACTTTTTCAAGCAAGACTTGCCACTCTTTTATCAAGGTACGGCCTTCTACCTGCCAAGTCGTGGCAGCACCCTGAACTTTATCCCCCACAGAGTAAGTAGCCCAATCTACTTTGAGAAAATCCTTTTCTTCCATCATTCGAGATTGCGTCTGTATTTTCTGCCAAGATGCACTAAGCTGCGCTTTACGTTTTATCTGACGCTCCACATCAAGATATTTTTCAGACAAAACGGGATACCAAGCCAATGCCTGCACAAAAATCAGCAAGCACACTCTAGAACAGCTCACAGTAAACAAAAAAGCTCTATTCGCTTTCAAAAACTGAGATAAAAACATCCAACACCTCCTTACTAGATTCCGAAAGAGACAACACATCGCTAGATGTTTGATGTAATTCAGAGACTTGCCAACGCCAATTCGGGAAACGCTGTTGCCAGCTTATAAGCAAGGGTTCAAACTCTTCCTGCGTTAAGGTCAATTGGAAATCGGCTTGCTGGTTTTGCCCGTCAAAAGAGACCAAACGAACTGACGTAGGCAGCGCTTGCATCAATCGTAAAGTTGATAATACAAAATCATTTGGCTCTTGATATGACGCCCAAGCTGACTGCCTTTCTAATAGGCTTTGCCGTTCTGTTAAAGACTGATGGATACGCTGTTCTAGCGATAAAAAATATCCATAAGCGATGCTGTGAATCGAGACACTGAAAAGCAACAAACAGAGCCAAAGCCGTTTCATCTGTTGACTCTTTTTATAGTCAGGTTGATAAGAAGAAAGCGCATATTTCGACAGAGCCGACCATGATCGCAAGCTCGGCTTTGTGCTTTGCCAGAGACTAATCGGTACAATCAGGCAGGACACATTCTTCGACTGAAAAGGAGAGACGAGCTGCTTATTCCATTCTGCAGAGCAAGCAAATACGGACAGCTGAATTTGCTTATCTTCTACCAAGGCTTTTCGGAAACTAAACAACACAGTTTCCGGGGCCGAAAAGGTACTTTCCACTGCGTATGATAAAGCCGCTAAAGGCAGTAACGACGATGGTGTTAAAGGCTCTAAAACATGCTTAGAAACAGATAACCAATGATCTGGGACCAGAATCACGGCACGAGATTTCACTTTGCAATCATTAATGAAAAGAGTCTTCTGCATCGCAAAGAGTTGGGAAGAATCAGGAATGAAATCGGATGATTGCAGCGAAGTATCAATCCGTTTTTCTATCTCATTTCTGTCATAGAAAGTGCATTTGTCAGCGCTATACAAAGCGACCGAATAGGGCTTAATTAGCTTCATCATTCATCCTTGAAATAGTAAGCAGAGATACAAGTTTTACTAATTGACTTCCATGCCAATTTTTTAACAAGATAACACGAATTCGTGCAAAGTTAAGCGCCAATTCCATTCGGATTTTAGGTATACTAAACTTTTATCTGCATTCATTGGATTCATATGGGCAAGGCATTCAAGATATTGTTTTTTCTAGGTCTCTTCGGTGCAATTAGCGCTGCAGCAATTACCTATGGAATTTATCACAGTGTGAAGGACCGCATTCCCACCGTAGAGGAACTGAAAGACATAGAACTAAAGATCCCTTTACGTATTTATACCGCTGACAATCAACTTATTGGTGAATTTGGTGACCAACGCCGTACACCAATAAAATATGCCGATATTCCACAAGGCTTAGAACATGCCATCTTGGCCGCTGAAGACACCAATTTTTATACCCATCCTGGCGTTGATATTATGGGCTTGGGACGAGCTGTTTTCCAGTTGGTTACAACAGGGGAAAAGCAAGGCGGTGGCAGTACCATCACCATGCAGGTTTCTAGAAACTATTTCTTATCTTTTGAGCAAACCTTCACTCGTAAATTTACTGAGATCTTCATCTCTTTAAAAATGGAAAAAGAGCTAACGAAGCATGAAATACTCGAGCTTTACGTCAATAAAATTTATCTTGGCAACCGTGCTTACGGCTTTGAAGCCGCCGCTCAAGTCTATTATGGCAAAAGCCTTCCTGAGTTAAATTTAGCTCAATTAGCCATGATTGCAGGCTTACCGAAAGCCCCTTCTCGATACAACCCTGTCGTTAATCCATCACGTGCTTTAATCCGCCGAAACTGGATTCTACAACGCATGCTTTCCCTTGGCATGATAGATAAAACCGAGTACCAAACCGCAGTCGAAGCCCCAATCACTTCTAAGAATCATGGTGTCACACCGGATATCGAAGCTGGCTATATCGCTGAAATGGTTCGAGCTGAGCTCTACAACACCTTTGGTGATGACCTTTACAGCACAGGTATGTCGGTTTACACCACTATAGATTCAGGCCATCAGAAAGCCGCCAATTCCGCTGTTTTTAATGGCGTTTTGAATTATGACATGCGCCACGGCTACCGAGGTTCTATTGAAACTCGCGTGGACCTTGTTGAAGCGCCATTAGAAGAGCAAGAGCAAGCTCTCCAAGACATAGGCCGATTTAAAGACTGGCAGACAGCATTGGTTTTAGAAACAACAGACACAACAGCTGACGTTCGTTTATCTAACGGTGAGCGCACAACACTTTCTTGGGATGCTCTAAAATGGGCAAGACCTTACATTGACGAAAACTATCAAGGCGCTCAACCAAAAGTTGTTGGCGATATACTTGTTCCTGGGGACATCATTCGCTTACGTCCAGACAATAAGCTTAGTTGGATATTAACTCAAAAGCCAACTGTTCAAACCGCTCTGATTTCATTAAACAGCAAAGATGGCGCGGTTCAAGCATTAGTCGGTGGATTCAATTTCTATGAGAATAAATTCAACCGCATTACTCAATCCAAACGTCAACCTGGATCAAACTTTAAACCCTTTGTTTACGCAAGCGCACTGAGCAGCGGTTACACAGCAGCCAGTATTATTAATGATGCACCTGTGGTTTTTAATGATTCAAACTTAGCTTCTGCATGGCGCCCAACCAATGATGGCGGTCGATTCTATGGACCAACGCGATTACGTCAGGCGCTTTATCGTTCACAGAATGTTGTTTCTGTCCGTTTACTTGATGAGCTAGGTATTCGCCCTACTCTAAACTTCTTACGCCGCTTTGGATTTGATCCAAATGAGCTGCCGCATAACTTATCACTGTCACTGGGTAGTGCTAACTTATCACCTTTACAAATTGCGACTGGCTATGCAGTGTTCTCGAATGGCGGCTATCAAGTTCAGCCTTACTTGATTAATAAAGTCATTGATCGAAACAACCAGACCTTATTCCAAGCCAACCCTGTTACCGTTTGTACCACTTGTACTGCGCTCGAAAAAACGAATGATGACGAACCTCAAATAGGGTTGTTCGATACGCCTAACGGCATTCGCAGTTTGCCGATTGCACCGCAAGTACTTGACCCTGAAGTAAACTACATCATTTACGACATGATGCGAGATGTCATTAAGTACGGTACTGGACGTCGTGCATTGGTGTTAAAACGTGATGATATTGCAGGCAAAACAGGTACCACCAATGATGGCCGTGATGCTTGGTTCTCTGGCTTCAATGGCGACATAGTTACTTCGGTATGGAGTGGCTTTGATAACTCTTCGCCACTAGGTCGAGGCGAATGGGGTGGATCAGTTTCTCTACCACCGTGGATAGACTATATGCGTTATGCGTTGAACGGCACACAATCATCGTTTGTCACCAAGCCTTCATCTTTGGTCACTGTCCGTATTGATCCAAAAACAGGTGAACGCGCTTTGCCAGGTCAATCAGATGCCATTTTTGAAATATTCAGACAAAGTAATGTGCCACCTGAACGTGAAACTACCAGCACCTCAGTTCAAAACAGTACGACAAGTGAAACTCAGGAAGCGAAACAAGAAGACAATGCTTTAGAAAACTTGTTCTAAGAAAGAAAGGATAAAAGTGAATACCGATAATGAAAAGCATGATCGGTATTCATAATTTCTAAACTAGCTTGGTAGATTGCATATCTTCTTGTACGGCCCTTTAATAAATAAACCTAGAATCACAATCAATAACGCCAAAGAAATATAACAAGTCGGAATTACCACGCTCAAATCAGAACCGCCTCTCATACCTGCTTGAGCTGTTGGGCATACAGCACCTGCCGAAAAGAACTCCGCAATCGACGCCAACAAAGCAATAATAAAGGCCATTCCCCAACCGACACTGAAAAAGTGATGTTTACAGCCTTTATGTGGAATCAAAAGTGACATCAGCATAAGGCTGTAGGCCGCCAAAACAACATAACATACCGGAATAGAAAACAAATGCGGACAAGCATTGTTTTGAAAATTCTGATAACTGATCGCTAAAGCGCCAAAAAAACCATACAGCACAAGTAATAACAAGCTGATAAAAATCGTTCTATTCTTATTCATAATATTCTTCACTATATTTATTACTTAAGACGCTGGAATATAAGTTTGATTACGGTAATTTCCACTTACTTTTAATTGACGGCCATCTAAGTAATCAATCTGAATCTCTGTTGCTACTGACTGAGCCAAACCAAACACCATGGTATGACTTTGGTCTGAACATAACCCTTCACCCACTATATAAGTCTGCTTTATGACATTGCCGTCTGCTAAGGTTACTGTCACTTTTGCACCAATAGACTCAACCGTATTCGCCAGCATCACTTTTAAGAAGTTATTACGAGGAGAGCGGCTCAAAAAAACCTTCTGTTCACCCAATAAATTGATATGAACCAAGTCCGGCGCACCGTCTTGGTTAAAGTCTGCGGTTAAAGGAGAAATACCGAAAAAACGATTTTGTACGCCAGATTTGTCACCTACTTCACTGAATTCACCAGAGTTGGTTTGTAGCAAAAAGCGACCATCTAAACGCCAGAAAGGCACAGCATGAGTTGGGAAACCAACATAGTTTTCAGAAACGACTAAATCATCTTTTCCATCAAGGTTAAAGTCTTCAAAAATCGCTCCCCATGAGAATTCATAATCAGCAAGTTTGCGCTCTTGAGCAGTATCTTCAAATTCAAACCCGCCTTGGTTTTCAAGCATCATCCATTTTTTGTGTAACACTTGATCATCTCTCAAATCGCCACGAACAATAGCATCTGGCGTTGTTGAACCAACATTAGAAAAGAAGAAGTCAGGCAAACTATTATTACCTAAATCGCTAACAGCAATGCCCATTGGATAAGAAAAGTAGTCACTGGTTGGGTTTGGCATATTGGCAAATTTAAGGTCGCCCAAATTTTTCCAAGTACGTACTTGGCCTGTGTCATGAGCAACAACCAAATCCTCTAAACTGTCATTATCAACGTCAATGAAAATAGCTTGAAACGTATTATGTTGATACTCCAGTCCCGCATCTTTAGTAATATTCTTGAAGCCTGTTCCTGTATTTAAAAACAAGCCACTGATTCCACCGTAGACTTGATTGAAGATGGTTTCCCCTTCAACGTACTCCCGAGCAATATAGCCAGACACATACATATCGAACAAACCATCACGGTTCAAATCCGCAATCGCAACAGAAAGCGGCACCGTCTTGCTATCAAGATCCAAATCCAGCTTAACACCAGTGAAGACGCCTGAGTTATTGGTGTATTGCCATACCCCTGACTGACGAGCAATCAACATATCTGTGTCGCCATCATGGTCTAAATCCATTGTTACAGCGCCATATGTGTCATCAGAAGTATTCTTACGCCATTGAGTAGAAGTCGTTACATCGACAAATTCACCATTTTCATAAGCATAAAAAACATCATTTTGATCCATGCCTCCGCCAATAAACAGCTCTTCCACACCATCGTTGTCAATGTCGATAATGGCACTTGCTGTAAAAGGCAGTGTCAATGTTTCATCATAGCCCGGTACAAAAGGGAGTGTTTTCTCCGTAAATGTTGGAATATCTAAACCGTCACTCGAAATACCATAATCATCCGCTCTATCGTGAACACTTAGCCAAGTCAGCGCAGCAAACAAAAGCGCAATAGCGAGCACCGCATAGCAAAGAATCGATATTAATAATTTTTTAATGTTCATTACTGTGTGTCTCCATCGACTAGGGCTATTGTTGATTTATTTTTTAATGTCACGAGAAGGGATAAAGCAAATACAATAAAAAACGCAACATTTAGAGCGATCGGCATAACATGTTTACCAATTTGTGGAACAGCTAGATACACTAAGAAGCTCATAATGATCAGTAATATTGGATTAAACATCGCCATCCATTTAGGGTAATGAGTGTTGCCTTTTAGAATCAAAACGATGAAAACCACTGATAAAAACAAAGTCGTCAATCGAATCACTTGTAATAAGGTTTCATAACGCAAATCGTATAAAGCCACCAGCGCATCAATTTCAGGGCTTGCTGGTAATTGCATCAACGCAGAGATACTGGCTCTTGAACCAATCCACACGACACCAACCATAAATCCCATTGAGCCAACAATGAAGGCACTGAATGCCCACTTCTTCGAGGCCGGTTTCAACATCAAATATAAGTGATAACAACCAATTGGATAGAGCAAAGCGCCAAATACACCTAGAAAATGACCTAAATTTGTACGTTCAGCACCGATGCCTTTCATAAAATCAAAGCCACCTTCAGCAAAACGAGCCAAAGGATCATAATGCAGTAAGTATTCCCCTGCCCCAACCACGATTGAAGCAAATAACCCCAATATTCCTGTTAACACATACACATTCATAAAGATCCCATTTGATGCTGAATTAAATACATAAGTAATGATTGTAGATACCTATGTGACAACAAAGTTCCTAGCATCCAGATATGTATAGGGAAATAGCTAAATTCTTTCAAATTTTCAAAAAAAAGGGCGATACCTGAATCAGGTATCGCCCTTTTTGAAAAATGTAGTTTTACTTAAGCACCAAAGTGATCAAGGTTTTCAAGTGGATAAAAATCTGGATATGGCAACATGGCAACACCAGAATCCACCGCTGCTTTCGCCACGGCTGCGGATACAGCAGTAAGCAAGCGAGCGTCCATTGGTTTTGGCAAGATGTATTCTTTACCAAAACTTAATGCTGCACCGCCGTATGCTTCAACAACATCTGCAGGCGCCGCTTCTTTCGCAAGATCTTTCAATGCATGAACCGCAGCTACTTTCATTTCTTCGTTAATCTTAGTTGCACGAACATCTAATGCACCACGGAAGATGAAAGGGAAACCAAGTACGTTGTTTACTTGGTTCGGGTAATCAGAACGCCCTGTCGCCATAATCAAATCATTGCGGGTTTTATGAGCTAATTCTGGGCTGATCTCTGGATCAGGGTTTGAACATGCAAACACAATAGGATTTGCTGCCATTTTATTAAGTTGATCAGCGGAGAATAAATCTGGACCAGAGACCCCAATAAATACATCAGCCCCATCAATCGCGTCATCTAAAGTTCGCTTATCTGTATCGATCGCAAACATAGCTTTGAACTGGTTTAAATCGTCACGACCAGAGTGAATCACGCCCTTACGGTCAAGCACAAAAATATTTTCACGCTGAGCACCACAAGCAATAATCAGCTTCATACAAGCCGTTGCCGCCGCACCTGCTCCTAAACAAACAATTTTCGCCGTCGCGATATCTTTGCCTTGTAATTCAAGCGCATTAAGAAGACCAGCAGCCGTTACAATCGCTGTACCATGTTGATCATCATGGAAAACAGGAATAGAACAACGTTCAATTAATTGACGCTCAATTTCAAAGCATTCTGGTGCTTTAATGTCTTCTAAATTAATACCGCCGTAAGTATTAGCAATACGAGCGACCGTATCGATAAAGGCTTGCGGACTTTCAGATTCTACTTCCACATCAACAGAGTTAATACCAGCAAAGCGTTTAAACAACAGACCTTTACCTTCCATAACAGGTTTACTGGCCAATGGGCCTAAGTTACCTAAACCAAGAATCGCGGAACCATCAGAAATAACAGCAACCAGATTGCCTTTACCTGTGTATCGGTAAGCATTTTCTGGGTCTTTTGCGATTTCACGACAAGGTTCAGCAACACCTGGGCTATAAGCTAAAGAAAGGTCACGAGCGGTAGCCGTTGGCTTAGTAATAGTAACGCTCAATTTACCTGGGACTGGATTTTCATGGTAATCCAGTGCTGCTTGCATAATATCTTCTGCCATTATGATGTTTCCGTCTGTTTGGTGTTATTAGTATTGTGTTGGCCACATAGTACCTTACTGATAATCCGACACTACAGAAGTCATAAGATTAAAAGGTGGTACATTATATTTGTGAATGTCGAGCATAATCTATCTGATTGATAGTTTAAAGCGACAAAAGCCTGGATGAGGATAATTTAATTGCTAGTGCTGTTCAATCAACTGCAAATCGTTAGGATGTTTAACAGAAAGTACCCAAGACTTGAATTCAGTATTGCGGTTCTTACGTTGATGCTGCCAGCCTCGAACTTCGACTTCCTTCCCTTCAAGATTGAACACTTTCTGGGCAAGCCAATAGTCCATAGCATTAGGCGGTAGGTTAATCACCAAGTCTTGACCGGTTTCTAACCACCAGCCACCACGGTTTCGAGTAACGGAGGTGATGGTAACGCGAGAGATAGCAAAGCCAGCTTTTGGCTGCCATTGCAAGGAGCCCCTCCACAGTCTTTTTTCAGACTGTCGCGCAAACTCTTCTGCTTGCTGAAAGCACGATTGATATTCTAAATCTGGCGGAACAGCAATACGATAACCTAGCCCTTCCGCCAATAGTTGGCTCGTCAATGACACGCCATTTTTATCAAAAAGATAATATAGGTAACGGCCATAACGGTCTCGACCACTTTTTGAAGTTTGAATATACACTTCTTGATCAAGAAGAGAACGAAGGAAATCTGTCGCTTCTTCAGCATACAGGTCATGACGACCATGTTTGTGGTCAAGCTCTGGCGTATTAAGGCCAACAAAGCGCACTTTCCGACCATCTTCTAGATGCAGTGTATCGCCATCTATAATTCTTTTGATTTTTGCTTCTTCAAGCGACCCGACTGCGATACAGCTTTCTTCTGCCAATACAGAAAAGGACAAAAACAAAAAAAGCGCCAAGGAAACTTGACGCTTTTTTAATAAGATCACTTTCATGCCACCAATTATTTAGTAGTACGACGTGCTCCGAAACGCTTGTTAAAGCGATCAACACGACCACCAGTATCCAACATTTTCTGTTGGCCAGTGTAGAAAGGATGGCAGTTGCTGCATACATCAATGTGCATGTCTTTGCCTGCAGTTGAGTTTAGGTTCAACGTGTTACCACAAGTACAAGTTGCAGTAAGTGCAGAGTAATTTGGATGGATATCTTGTTGCATAGTATTTACCTTCTAGTTAGTGTGCCGCCACTTGATCGAAATGTAACTGGGCTTTCGCCTCGTCAAGCACCGCACGTTTGGTTGTACAGACATTGTACAGTGATACCAAGCTGCGTATTCTAAGAGGCAATTGTACGATCAGCAACCTTTTTTATGGATTTGCACAAAAATTTCTTACTCGCACACCACCAGCTGTCTAACGTACACTAAGGTTATATAGTCTAAACTATTTCTTTTTTGCTTTATAAAACAAGAGTTAATCGAATCTATGCAAGAGGCACTTCTTACTCCCTACGCTTTTATAAAAGTCGCCTTACCTGTGCCGATGAGAACCTTGTTCGACTATAAAATCCCAAGAGCGATTGCTCTGAGACATACGTTACAACCAGGTATGCGAGTTAAAGTACCTTTTGGGAGAGGGAGTCGTCTTGGCGTAATTGTTGCTCTGAGTGAAACCAGTGATTGGAACCCAGAGCAAATCAAACCTCTCACGTCCTTACATGATGAAAGCCCTGTTATCACTGCAGAATTAATGGCGTTATGTGAATGGGCCGCCCGTTACTATCATCATCCTATCGGCGATGTCATTTTCCATTCTTTACCAGTGCTTTTACGCAAAGGTGAAAACGCAGAGTTTCGTACAGAAAATTGGTGGCTAACCACACCTGAAGGGCAAAATCTTCCGCTAGAACAATTAAGTCGAGCACCTCGCCAGCAAGATTTTCTGCGCGCCGTACAACAACATCCAAATGGCCTCAGTCAGCACGCGACTTCAGTTCTCGACCTTGCACCTGCGGCAGGAAAAAGTCTGGAAGAAAAAGGCTTATTATACAGAGAACCTCGCTCCTTTAATAAAAGCGGTGAAAAGCACTCACATCAGACCCAAGTGCCACCAACACTCAATCCAGAACAAGCACTCGCAACAGAAGAATTATTAGACTCTCGCCACCATTTCCATGTTTCATTATTGGATGGCGTTACAGGAAGCGGTAAAACCGAGGTGTTTCTGCGCCTTATGGAACGCCTGATAGAAGAAGGCAAACAAATTCTCGTAATGGTTCCTGAGATCGGCCTCACACCTCAAACTCTCAAACGCTTCGAAGTTCGCTTCAATACTGACATCGTTTTAATGCATTCCAATATGAGCGATAGAGAACGCTTGGATGCTTGGCTATTAGCCGCCAATGGTCATGCGAAAATCATTATAGGCACACGATCTGCTGCTTTTATACCGGCTCCAAACCTTGGCCTGATCGTGATAGACGAAGAACATGATTCTTCCTACAAGCAACACGAAGGCTTTCGTTATCATGCTCGCGATCTGGCGATCAAACGGGCTCAGTCTCTGGACATTCCTGTCTTGTTGGCATCGGCAACGCCATCCTACGAAAGCTTAACCAACGCTCTGCAGAAAAAGTTCTCTTGGATAAAATTGCGTCAACGGGCCGGAAACGCTCACATTCCCGAAATGGAAAGAGTGGATCTGCGAGGCAAAAGCCTTATTCATGGTTTTAGTGAACAAGCGCTTGCCAGCATGAGGCTCTGCTTAGAACGCAAAGAGCAAGTTCTTATCTTCCTAAACCGCCGAGGCTACGCTCCGACCCTGATGTGCCATCAATGTGGCTGGATTGCTGCTTGCGATCATTGTGATGTAAACCTAACGGTTCACAAACGAGCCAACAAACTTCATTGCCATCATTGTGATACGCAAAAAGCATTACTGCACACTTGTCCTGAGTGCCAGTCCGAAGAGCTTTTTACCGTCGGAGAAGGCACAGAACAGATAGAAACTCAGCTGCATACCTTGTTTAAAGATACGCCTATTTTGCGCATAGACAGAGACAGCACTCAGCGCAAATCAGCAATGGCAAAATTGACGCAAAAAATTCACGAACATGACCAAGCTATTTTGATTGGCACACAAATGCTTGCCAAAGGTCATCATTTTCCAAATGTCACCTTGGTGATCATCATGGATGCAGATGCAGGTCTTTTCTCTTCAGATTTTCGCGGCATGGAACGAACAGCACAGCTTATTACTCAAGTTGCAGGTCGTGCAGGTCGAGCGAAAAAACCAGGGCATGTTTTATTACAAACCTACCATCCAGATCATGCAGCGATAGAGTGTTTGTGCAACCTAGGTTACGAGCATTTCGCCATTGATGGATTAGCAGAACGCAAATCTTTGTCTTTGCCGCCCTTCTATCATCAAGTCATTATTCGTGCTGAGTCCACTAACGAGCAAGAGGCGATGCAGCTTCTCGCCGCGATGAGAAACGACTTAGAGCCTTACTTATCGAAAGATGTGTATCTTGTTGGCCCGTATACTGCCATCATTGTCCGTAAAGCAGGACAACATAGAGCGCTCATCTCCCTTAAAGCTTCCCATCGAGCCCCTTTGCATCATGCCGTACAATTAATGAGTAACTGGCTTGAACAATCTGCTCGCCAGTATAAAATTCGTTTCGCAATCGACGTAGATCCACTGGAAACTTACTGATCGAGCAAGCATAATGTGCGCATTACACTCAGTATCCCAACTTATGAAACAATCAAAAGCCTAAACTATGTTTAACCCCATTCAAATTGCAGCAAAAGGCAGTCGCCCTAAAAAGGGTGCAACACGCCGTTCTACACCGCAACCAAAGCGCAACACACCTTGGTGGTTATGGCTTCTGGTTCCAGCGATTCTTGCTCTTTTCATCTATGGATTGACGCAACTCAACCAAGTCAAACCTCAGCCTAAACCTGTTGAAAAAGTAAAAGTCACGCCAAAGCCAGCACCGGCAACAAAAGCACCAGTGAAGAAAGAAGATACGGCCGCGGCACCTAAAAAAGACACGTTTGAGTTTTATCAAATACTGCAAAACAGCGAAGTCGATACAAGCCACGTAGACGCATACCAATCTACACCTCGTGGTGAGCAAGATTTCTATTACATGCTACAAGCAGCGTCATTCCGTAATCCAGAGGATGCAGATCGAATGCGCGCACGATTAATCTTAGCAGGGTTGGTTGAAACCGACATTCGTAAAACCATAGGCGAAAATCAGCAACCTTGGTATCGAGTTGTCCTTGGGCCGTATTTATCTCGTTCAAAAATGAATCGAGCAGAAGACAAACTCGCGTCGATGGAAATCTCCCCTTACTCTTATCGCGTCAACAAAGAGTAATAGCTACCTCTAGATTGCACATAGAAAATGAAAACCATGACTGTGTGCAAGCCTTTCCTTGAAATTCTTTGGCTCGCCCCCACTTTGTTAGTATCGAAACTGGAGTAAACCATGACAACAATTCTTACTGTACGTAAAGGCAACCAAGTCGTTGTAGGCGGCGATGGACAAGTATCTTTAGGCAACACTGTGATGAAAGGCAACGCACGTAAAGTTCGTCGTTTATACCGCGGTGAGGTCATTGCTGGATTCGCAGGCGGCACAGCCGATGCTTTCACTCTGTTCGAACGATTTGAAAGCCAGCTTGAAAAGCACCAAGGCCATCTTGTTCGTGCAGCGGTTGATCTTGCGAAAGACTGGCGTTCAGACAGAGCATTACGCAAACTCGAAGCCATGTTGATTGTTGCGAACAAAGAAAGCACTTTAATTATCACAGGCACAGGCGATGTTGTAGAGCCACAACATGGCGCGTTAGCCATTGGTTCTGGTGGCAATTACGCAGAAGCCGCGGCACGAGCTTTGATTGACAACACTGACTTAACAGCCAAAGAGATTGTCGAAAAAAGCCTAGCTATTGCAGCCGACATTTGTGTTTTCACAAACCATAACCTAACAGTTGAAGAAATCACGATCGGTCCACAGATTGAAGATAAATCGGCTTAACATTGCTGATAACTTTGCAGATTACATCACTCAAGAATATAGAAGAGACTGAATCATGAGCAGTATGACCCCAAGAGAGACGGTTAACGCCCTAGACAACCATATTATTGGTCAGCAAAAAGCCAAACGCGCCGTTGCCGTTGCTTTGCGTAATCGCTGGCGTCGCATGCAATTACCTGAAGATATGCGTGCAGAAGTGACCCCAAAAAACATTCTAATGATTGGGCCAACTGGCGTAGGTAAAACAGAAATCGCTCGCCGTTTGGCGAAGTTGTCAAACGCACCTTTCATCAAGATCGAAGCAACCAAGTTCACCGAAGTGGGTTACGTTGGTCGAGATGTTGAATCCATCATTCGCGATCTAGTAGAGATGGCGATCAAAATGCTTCGTGAGCAAGAAACAGCGAAACTACGCCACAAAGCAGAAGACGCAGCTGAGGATCGAATTCTTGATGTGCTACTGCCACCTGCTCGCGGCGGTGATCCAGAATTAGAGAACAACAGCACTCGTCAAACTTTCCGTAAAAAATTACGCGAAGGCCAATTAGACGACAAAGAAATCGATATCGATGTGTCAGATGCACCAATGGGTGTAGAAATCATGACACCGCCAGGCATGGAAGAAATGACAAGCCAGTTGCAAAACATGTTCTCTAGCTTTGGTTCGGATAAAAAGAAAAAGCGTAAGATGAAAGTCAAAGACGCTTTGCGCCAAGTTCGTGATGAAGAAGCCGCTAAGCTAGTCAATGAAGAAGAATTGAAAGCGCGCGCGGTTGAAGCGGTTGAGCAAAACGGCATTGTTTTCTTAGACGAAATCGACAAAGTAGCGAAAAGCTCTGAGCGTTCAAGCGGTGAAGTTTCTCGTGAAGGTGTTCAGCGCGATCTATTGCCTTTGGTTGAAGGCTGCACGGTTAGCACTAAATACGGCATGGTGAAAACCGACCACATTTTGTTTATTGCTTCTGGTGCTTTCCACCTGTCTAAACCATCGGATTTGATTCCTGAACTACAAGGCCGCTTACCTATTCGTGTTGAGTTAGACGCGTTAACCGTTGAAGACTTCAAACGCATCTTGGTCGAGCCAAACGCTTCTTTGACTAAACAATATGTTGCCTTGGCGAAGACAGAAAACATCAACCTGAATTTCACCGAAGAAGGCATTCACCGTATCGCAGAAATCGCGTTCCAGGTGAATGAGAAAACGGAAAACATCGGTGCACGTCGTTTGCACACAGTACTAGAACGCTTATTAGAAGAAGTGTCTTACTCCGCTAGCGACATGCCAGATGATCAAACGGTTGATATCACTGCAGCTTATGTAGATGAGCAACTCGGTGAAATTGCTGAAAACGAAGACCTAAGCCAATACATCCTATAGGACGCTATGATGGCCACACCAACGCCAACACACATTCATTATCACAAACAGTCTCGTGAGTTGGCGTTGACCTTTTCTGACGGTCAATCTTTTCGCCTTAGTGCCGAGTATTTGCGTGTTCACTCGCCTTCTGCGGAAGTGCGGGGCCACGGAATGCAGGTGCCCATTTTACAATACGGCAAAAAAGACGTGAGAGTGAACAACATCGAAGGCGCAGGCAATTATGCGCTAAAAATCGCCTTTGATGACGGTCACGACACCGGACTCTACACGTGGGAATATTTATACAACCTCGGTAAAAACCATGATGAGCTCTGGCAAATGTATCTAGATCGCCTTGAAAAAGAAGGCCAGAAGCGAGAAACTGCCACTATTCAAATCCATCAGCTTTAAACCTGCCACAACGCATCGGGAAGACTCTTATGAGCTCACTTAGTTTGTCTGCTATCAGCACCATCGAACACGCAATTAACCTCGCACTCAAACAAGACACGCCTTCCCAAGCACGACTCAGCAAGCTCGCAGGGCAGCAAGTATTCCTTTTCATCGAAGACTTCTCTTTCATTCTGCAAGTTCATATCCTTGAACAAGGCGTCATGCTGAATAAACCGGAAAGCTTAGACGAGATCGAATTAGACCCAAAACTCGACACTCTGGTACAAGGCCCAAGTTCTGCCTACAGAAAGCTGCTGGAAGGTGACGGATTCTTTGACGGCGACTTACGCATTCAAGGCAACGCACAAGCCTTAATGACATTGCATAAAGTCATGGAAAACTTTGAATTCGATTGGGAAGGTTTATTGGCCGACTACATCGGAGATTTACCTGCGTCCGCTTTGGCTCGGTTACTACGCGCCAAGTGGTCGTGGAGCAAAGAAATCTCCACCAGCGCACGCATCCAACTGGTTCATCACCTACAAACCGACAGCCAGCTTCTACCAAGTAAAATCGAAATCGAACACCATATCGACAACTTAGAGACATTTAGCACTCAGCTTGATCGCTTTGAAGCCAAATTGAGAATGGCAGAAAAAAAGCTCTCTAATTAGCTTTCGCCCGGCTCAAGTAAACGCCTACAATAGTTACAATAAAGCCAACAATCTGAATGGTGGTCATAGATTCACTAAACAAAAAATAGCTCTCTACTGCGGCTAAAGGTGGCGCAAGTAACAACATAGCCGAGACTTGAGATGCTCTCCTACTCTTTCTCAGCAGTGAAACCATTAAGAAAACCCCACCGCCGGATAACACCAAAATCCCCCATGCAACCAGAGCAAAAGACTGCCATCCGACAACAAATAAACTTTCACCCAGGAAAAGCATAAAACTGCAAGACACCACACTCGCCGCCAAGTTTTGAACCGCCATGGAACTGAAAATATCGGACGATGAGATGGACATTTTTTGGTACGTCACTCCCAGCGAAAGAGCCAATATTGCTGTGCACGCTAACGTAAAAGTCAACAAAGAAACGCCGCCGTGACTTACGTCTAACTCTAATGTTGGGCTCACGACTAAGAGTAAGCCAAACATACCGATGAATATTCCAATAATGCCTTTAAGCGAGGTCTTCTCTTTAATCAACACAAACGCCAACAGTGTCACTAAAGCAGGTTGTAATGCACCAATTAACGCCATAATTCCAGCCGGAAGCCCTTTGGCAATCGCCACATAAGCCAAACCAAGATAGAGTCCATTCATTAAGCAGCCAGCAACAATATGCTTAGGTAGCTCCTTCCACTTAGGAAAAGGGCGGCCCAGCACTAAAGCGATTGCGGCAAATAATAAACCTGCACACAAAAAACGGATGCTCAAATACACGTTCGGATCAATGAGGCCAACAATAAATTTGCCAGTTATAAACCCCATCGACCAGATCAGAACCAAGAGTACGGAGAAAACCGCCATGCACTTTCCTTATGGTTACACTCAAATAGCGAACGTGTTTATCGGTTAAAAATGCCTTTAATCTCTCGACTGTCCATGCCCAAACCGATCAACACATGCAGCCTTACAAAAGCCGCTTCGTAGGTTGAATCTTTACCTGAAACAACGCCCGCATTTGTCAGTGCAGATCCAGCGGCATACGCGCCTTCGGCCACACTTCCCGAGCCACATTGACTGACATTCACAATCACTACACCACGATCACTCGCGGCTTTTAATAGTTCAAGAAGCGCTGGATTTTTATCTGGTGCATTGCCTGCGCCATAACTCAATAACACGGCACCTTTCACTTGGTCGTTTAATAAGCCTTGCCAATGCTCCGCTTGAACGCCTGGAAAAACAGGTAAGATAGTCACAGCGTCTTGTTCCATATCTGGAATGTTAACGGTCATAGGAAGCGCTATTTGAAGCCTTTCTTGCCAGCGCCAATCAATCCCTAATTCACCACACACAGGCGCATTCACTGAGCTGAACGCCTGCCAATCACTGGTGTGTGATTTATGTGCTCTGTCTCCTTCGATAAGACGATCCGCAAAGAACAAGAACACGCCTTGTCTCTTCATGGCAATCAATTGCTCACACGCCGAGATCGCTCCAAAAACATTACTCATCGCGTCTGTCCGCGCTTTGAACATTGGTACTTGTGAACCTGTGACGATGATTGGCTTATCACTATTAACAAACATAAAAGATAAAGCTGCCGATGTATAAGCCATCGTATCTGTGCCGTGCAATACGACAAAAGCGTTGTATTTCTGCCATTTACTCTCAATGTCACGAGCAATCGTTACCCAATCTTTTGGTGTCGCATTAGAAGAATCAATCAGCGTGTCGTAACTTTCGATGACAAACTCATGTTCTATTTCTGAGTGTTGTCCAAGCTTCGTAGAAAGTTGCTCGGCAAATGCGGCATCAGGAACCAGTCCATTGTCTGATGGCACCATACCAATCGTGCCACCAGTGTAAGCGATGTAAATTTTCATCTAATTCTCTTCCTAACTCTTTGCTTCTCTTCTCAATCACAGGTTGGGTGCTGAATGATGATTAAAAAAGGCGCTTATCAAAAAGAAAAAGCGCCTTTCGTTTATCCATCTATAAACACCTATTACATGCGTTCTAGGGTTTCGATACCTAATAATGACAAACCGAGCTTCAAGGTCGACGCGGTATTCAATGCCAATTGAAGACGACTGTTTTTAGTCTCATCTTCTGCATTCAAAATTGGACACGCTTCGTAGAAAGTCATGAAGGTTCCAGCTAAGTCATACAAGTACGCGCATAAGAAATGCGGCATGCCATCGTTGGCGACTTGCTGAATCGCTTCTTCGAATTGACACAGTTTGACAGCCAAAGCACGCTCTTGTGCTTCGATAATATTAATGTCACCCGTTAAGCTCGCTACATCGATTTCAGAACGTTTAACAATACTTGCAACACGAGAATAAGCGTACAACAAGTAAGGTGCTGTGTTGCCTTCAAAGCTCAACATAGTATCCCAGTTGAACACATAATCACTGGTACGGTTTTTCGATAAATCCGCGTATTTAACCGACGCAATACCGACAACTCGACTGATATTGCGCAGCTCTTCTTCGCTCATGTCTTCGTTTTTAGACGTCACTAATTTGTAAGCGCGCTCTTGTGCTTCTTCTAACAAAGAAGACAATTTCGCAACGCCACCAGAACGGGTTTTAAACGGTTTCCCATCACTGCCCATTACCGTACCAAATGGCATGTGTTCCAGTTGTGTTTCTGGCTTCACAAAGCCCGCTTTACGAGACAAAGTAAAGATTTGCTGGAAGTGCAAAGATTGACGCGCATCGACAAAATACAAAACACGATCCGCATTTAATGTGTGCTGACGGAAACGTACCGCCGCTAAATCGGTGGTAGCGTATAAGAAACCGCCGCCTGTTTTCTGCACGATAATTGGCGTAATTTCGCCTTCTTTATTAGCAAACTCTTCCATGAACACACATTGTGCGCCATTGGATTCTTGCAACAAACCTTGCTCAGTCAGTTCATTTACCACGTTTTGCAAGTCATCGTTGTAAGCACTTTCTGGCATCACATGTTGACGCTCAAGAGACACGCCCAACATGTCGTAAGTTTCTTCACAGTGTTTCAAAGAGATCTCAATGAAGTCATCCCAAAGCTTCAAACATTCAGCATCACCAGATTGCAAAGCCACAACCAATTCACGCGCACGTGTGGCAAACGCTTCATCATCGTCAAAACAAGTTTTTGCAGCACGGTAGAAGGTTTCAAGATCAGACAAAACCATACTGATTTCAGCCGATTCTTCACGCAAACGTTCCATGTACGCCAACAGCATACCGAACTGAGTTCCCCAATCACCTACATGGTTTTGGCGAACCACATTATGACCAAGAAATTCTAACGTGCGCACTACCGCATCACCAATTACCGTAGAGCGTAAATGGCCTACGTGCATTTCTTTGGCAAGGTTTGGTGCGGAGTAATCAACCACCACGGTTTCAGGCTTAGACACTTCGCCAATATCCAGACGGTCGCTTGTGCGTAACTGAGCCAACTCTTTACCTAACCAAAGGTCTTTCAAAAAGATATTGATAAAACCCGGTCCTGCAATTTCCACCTTGTCCGCAACATCAGACAAATCAAGCTTTTCTAATGTCGCTTGAGCAAATTCACGCGGGTTCATTTTCAAGGCTTTCGCTGCGCCCATAATACCGTTGGCTTGGTAATCACCAAATTGGACTTTGGCTGATTGACGCACCAATGCTGGCGCAGTTTCTGCGGCGCCGGCGGCGGTCATTGCCGCTTGAATACGTTGGTTTAGAAGAGTTTGAATATTCACAAAATAAGCCTTTAAACTGTGTGCGCTGTTGCTAGAACAGCACATCAAAATCACACAACCCTCTGACCGAATAAACAGTCAGAGGGTTGAATTCGAAAAAATAATGGCGCTAATGATAACCGATTTTCAAGCCTTTAGCGAAAGAACAACTTGCAGGCTTCGTTGTTATTTTCGTCTTGATACGGATACCCTAACTCGTCCAGATAATGGGTCACATCGGTTTCTTCTCCAACCGCCTGTAAGCCAACCAACACACGACCATAAGCGTCACCGTGGTTACGATAATGGAACATGGAAATATTCCATTGTCCGCCCAGCATATTTAAGAATTTCAGCAAAGCACCTGG
The DNA here is from genome assembly GCF_039939215.1 of Marinomonas sp. 5E14-1. NCBI lineage: Bacteria > Pseudomonadati > Pseudomonadota > Gammaproteobacteria > Oceanospirillales > Oceanospirillaceae > Marinomonas > Marinomonas sp. 5E14-1. The sequence continues at coordinate 40,466 of NZ_JBDXMW010000020.1, forward strand.
ACGTTCAGGGAATTCGAAACTGTATAGCAACTCGCCTTTTTCACTGCGTAAATGTCCGCCAATCATGTGACGAACATGCACTTTCGCCGTTTCATCGTCGGTCAGATCGGTGATTTCATAGTCTTTTAAGTCCGCTAACAATTCTTCACGGCTGTTCGGGCTGCCACCCAATGCAACGCCAACAAAGATCACGGCTTCTTTGTCATCACCATAACGATAGTTAAACTCTGTAATGCTTCTTCCCACAAGCGCTTGGCAAAAGTCTTGAAAACTGCCTGGCGATTCTGGGATTTTAACCGCAATAATGGCTTCGCGTTTTTCGCCTAATTCTGCTCGTTCAGACACATGGCGAAGGCGATCAAAATTCACATTGGCACCACTGTTGATCGCAATTAAGGTTTGGCCCTTGGCGTCTTCACGCTCAATGTATTTTTTCAATCCAGCCAAGGCACAAGCGCCAGCAGGTTCTGTGATCGCGCGCGTGTCATCGTAAATATCTTTAATGGCTGCACACATTTCATCCGTGGTCACGGTGATCACTTCATCTACCGTGTCTTTGGCTATATTAAAAGTGTTTTGACCAATTTCAGCCACAGCAACACCTTCCGCGAAAATGCCCACTTGCGCCAAACGTGTTGGCTTGCCATTTTCCAAGGCAACTTTTAAACAAGCGGCGTCTTGCGGTTCCACACCAATGATTTTGATTTCTGGACGTAAATATTTGATGTAAGCAGACACCCCCGCGATCAAACCGCCACCACCAACAGGAATAAAAATCGCATCAATGTCACCTTCCAGCTGACGAAGGATTTCCATACCAATGGTACCTTGGCCAGCAATCGTGTCTAAATCATCAAACGGGTGAACGTAGACTTGCCCTGTTTTTTCCATGATTTCACGGGATTTTGCTGAGGCTTCGTCAAAAGCATCACCAAATAAAACCACGTCAGCTCCGTGATTTCGAACGGCACTGACTTTAACTTCCGGTGTGGTCGCAGGCATCACAATCGTCGCTTGTATGCCCATTTTGTTCGCCGCTAGCGCTAAACCTTGAGCGTGATTCCCCGCCGACGCAGCGATCACCCCTTTTGCACGTTCTTCTGCGGTGAGCTGAGAAATTTTATTGTATGCCCCACGAATCTTGAAAGAGAAAACAGGCTGTAGATCTTCTCTCTTCAAAATAATCTCGTTGCCTAATCGATTCGATAATTGATTGGCGCGAGACAGTGGTGTTTCTACGGCAACGTCATAAACGTTCGCCTGTAGAATTTTTTTGATCATGGTGTGAGGCATAGTGTTTCCTAAACGAAATAAAGTCGACAGTACGGTGTATAATAAAGCATCCATACTGACTTGATTGGCCGTAAAAAACCGAACATGAAATATACTCTTTCACCACCTTTCACGCAAAGGCAGATCCCATTTTATCTAAGAGAAAACAGATCAAAATACTGACAAGAGAATGATAAAACAGGGTAACAATCACAAAATGAAGCGCCTATAATATCGCCACCATCAGAGGAGGCACTTTCCCCATGACGCAAGACGAACTCAAACAAGCCGTTGCAGAAGCAGCGGTCAAATACATCCTTCCAATGCTAGAAGACGACACCATTGTTGGCGTTGGCACAGGTTCCACGGCCAATCTATTTATTGATGAACTGGCGAAATATAAAAACGACTTTGATGGCACAGTAGCAAGCTCGAAAGCGTCTGCAGAGCGTTTGAACAAACACGGCATTCCAGTTTATGAGTTAAACGGTGTGGGGAACATTCGTGTCTATGTTGACGGCGCGGACGAAAGTAACGAATACCTACATCTTATAAAAGGCGGTGGCGCAGCATTAACTCGCGAAAAAATTGTCGCCGCATGCAGCGAAGAGTTTGTCTGTATTGCTGACGAATCCAAAATGGTCAAAGTATTAGGTGACTTTCCTTTGCCCGTTGAAGTGATTCCTATGGCACGCGGCTATGTGGCACGAGAGTTAGTCAAACTTGGCGGTGATCCCGTTTACCGTGAAGGTGTTATAACAGATAACGGCAACCAGATTCTTGATGTATACAATTTGGATATTTTAAATCCAGCAGAATTAGAAAAAAGCATCGATGGCATCGTCGGCGTCGTCACAAATGGCTTGTTTGCGAAACGCCCTGCTGATGTTTTATTACTGGCGACAAAAGAAGGTGTGAAAACACTTAAGCGATAAGCCACCTTTTCAAATAGACGATTAACAACACTTGGTCGTCTATTTCATTCAAACCAACAACTTCATCTCATCAGAAAAAGCTAACTTTCTCCTAATACTATAAAGTGCCGTGAAACAACTAAAAAATATGCGGCTTTCTGCTCTCCATCACAACCTTAGCTGACACTGGCAAAAGAGAGTGGCATAATTTCGGCACTACAAATAAAAAGGAAGTGTTACACCATGCAAAACCTATCTGATGTTTTAGCAGTAAGCTCAACTCCGGAAAAGCTCAACACAGTTTTAACAGTAACCACTGACACCTGTATCGCCATTTCTGACGCTCTGAAACAAGGTTCGCTTGCAGGTATTCTTGGCATGGCAGGTAATGAAAACGTTCAAGGAGAAGAACAAAAAAAACTAGATGTCATCTCTAATGACATGCTAAAAAGCGCCTTATTAGAATGCTCTGCCGTTAGAGCCATTGCATCAGAAGAAGAAGATTACATTGTTCCTGCAAACACTGATGGCGAATATTTTATCGCTTTTGATCCTCTAGATGGTTCATCAAATATCGATATCAACGCTATGGTTGGCACTATTTTTTCGATTTACCACCAAACAGGTGATAAGCCAGCAACAGAAGCGGATTTTCTAATCCCTGGAAAAGAACAAGTTGCAGCAGGTTATGTGCTTTACGGACCATCCACTATGTTGGTTCTCACAACGGGTAAAGGCGTAAATATGTTTACTTACGACCCGACGAAGCAAGTTTTTACACTAACTCATGAAAACGTTCAGATTCCAAAGGAAACTCAAGAGTTCGCTATTAACATGTCTAACCAACGCTTTTGGTCAGACAATATTCAAAACTATGTGAACGATTTAGTAAAAGGCAAAGACGGCGCTCGTGATAAAAACTTCAATATGCGCTGGGTTGCCGCTATGGTTGGCGATGTACATCGTATTCTTTGTCGTGGTGGCATCTTCCTTTACCCTTGGGATAATAAAGACCCTTCTAAAGCCGGCAAATTGCGCCTAATGTACGAAGCAAACCCAATGGCGATGTTACTCGAACAAGCCAGCGGTAAAGCTCATACACACACACAACGCATATTAGACATCCATCCAGAAGCGATTCACCAACGCGTCGCCGTCATTATTGGCGCAGCAAACGAAGTGGATAAGTGCCTAAGTTATTAACACTTAAAAAAACGCTCTTTCTGAGTCGTTTTGTGGATAAATAGACTGCTTATTAAAAGGAGCCAAACGGCTCCTTTTTTTGCATTTACACAAACGTAGTTAAGGAGAAGACTTACGAGTCAATAGAGTGACTTGGTTGTCATTTATGCAGATGTGTTGAACTCACGAAACAGGCGCAAGTAAATGGAAGCAAGACGCTCTTATTTCTAAATCAGATCTTCCATTTCTTA
>NZ_JBDXMW010000021.1:0-28686 GCF_039939215.1 Marinomonas sp. 5E14-1
ACTGAGACTGAGACTGAGACTGAGACTGAGACTGAGACTGAGACTGAGACTGAGACTGAGACTGAGACTGAGACTGAGACTGAGACTGAGACTGACGCAGTGGAAGAGGATGTTGATAGTCTACTTACTGACGATGCCATTATCATCGAAGATGACGCTTTCGAAGAGGGTTCAATCGTTGATACAGAGTCAGAGCTTCCATCAGAAGTCGATATCTTAGTAACAGAATCAGACGATGTGCCATTACCAGAGTCAACGACTGAAGAAGTTGAAGAATCTGAGAGTGCAGTTGTTTCAACCTCGGAAAATGATGCTGTTGTTATTCTGGATAGTGATGTTGAGCCAGTTCAAGAGCAAAACTACAGCGACTTCTAATTTCTAGAAACGCTTTTAAATAAAACGTCCGCGGTTTAATGCACAGCGGGCGTTTTTTTTGATGGACGTTTGGTTATTCTGATCTCTTTAACCTAGTATTGACAGATAAGCCTATTAAGTAGCTTACGCTGATATTTGTTCAGGGTTCCACTTTAGCGCTAGACCAAACTCAATATAGTCGATGGTTTTCTGTGATATTCGGTTTTTCACCGCACAGTGTCGTCGATGTTGAGCGCGACGCTGTGCGACATTTGACTCATAAATGCCATTGATAGTCTGGTGTTTCAATTCTCGACTGATACTGGAATAACTGACATTAAGCCGCCTACCAATCTCTCTATAACTTAAATGTTGGTTCAACTAGGCTTGAATCTGATATCGTTGTGAATCGCCACTAGTTAGCTAGACTGTAAAGCCTTCGTGCTCTTACTATGTTTGCGGACCGCTATCCCGCCGGCGGTACCGGGCTGTTGGCTTTGGAGTGTTTGAGTACCACTAAGGTGCGAAAGTATTTCACGCTGTCGTCTTTGTGCAGTACGCGGTTGGCAAAGTCATCGAAGGCTTCCATGTCGGTAGACAGTACTTGCAGTACCACATCATGATCGCCTGTTACACACCAAGAATCGAGCACTTCTGGCTCCTTGTTAACCCGAGCAAGGAAACTGTTTATGATGGCGTTGTGGTCTCTTTCAAAGGTGATCATGACGAGCATGCTTAGAGGCCAACCCATGGTTTTGGGTTTGACGATGGCCATTTCCTTTTCAATAACACCACTGCTGCGCAGTTGTCTCACTCGGCGATAGCAAGCTGGTTCTGACAGGCCGACTTTTTCGGCAATCGAGCTCATGGAAGCTTTGGCATCTATTTGCAGCTGTTCGAGGATCTTCTTATCTAATGCGTCCATCAGTTTTTAGCCTTTCTTAGCGGATTTTGATAAAAATTATCAAATCTAAGTGAAATACGACTTAGAAATATACCCCAAACTGATAAATTTTATCTCATCCTCTTCGACCTATTAGAGATTAACTTATGATGACGGCTTCACTCTCGTTCAAACTCGTGGCCTCTTTGGCAGCGTTGTTGATGGCTATTATATCTATTACCGTAGGCGCCGCATTGGCTAAATCTATGTTCTCTGTATTCACTCCAGAAAATGTCACTGTGCTGCGTTTATCTGTGTCGGCAGTCATCTTGTTTTTTGGATTAAAGGCTTGGCGAGTACGTTTTATTCGTGACAATTTCCTCACCGTATTTGCCTATGGGATAACCGTCGCTGGAATGAATTTGTTTTTTTACATGTCGATCAAAACGGTACCCGTTGGTGTGGCATTGGCGGTCGAGCTGATTGGTCCTTTGTGTGTAGCAATGCTTTATTCCCAGCACCGCTTGGATTATGTGTGGATTTTGTTAGCGGTAATAGGCGTTTATTTATTGTTGCCAAAATCAACACAAGTGGAGAATCTTGATGTAGAAGGGTTGCTCTATGCGCTGGTGGCGGCATTTTTTTGGGGAACGTATATCTTAATGGGAAAGAGAGCGGGTAAATACTTTGGAAATAAGGCGCCGCCATTAGGTTTGGTGTTTGCCTCATTAGTTGTAATACCTGCAGGAGATGACGTATTGATTACTCAGTTATTAGATATTAATTTATTGCTCTTCGCTGTATTGATTGCGTTATTGTCTAGTGCTATTCCTTTGATGTTAGAGATGTTTGCGCTGCGTAATTTACCAACTCATGTTTATGGTGTCATGGCGAGTGGTGAGCCTGTGATGGGAGCGATTGTGGGCTTTTTTATCCTAGGAGAGCAATTGTCTTTGCTTCAATGTTTGGGAGTTGGGGCAATCGTGACTTCTTCTGTAGGTATAGCGCTTTCACCTTTGTATTTAAGAGCGCGTAATTTTTCGCTATAGAAAATATTCGCTTCCTCTCGCCTTGCCGCGTCCAATTAAGTTACCCTTTCTCCTATGATGAGTTTACCTAAAGTTGTTTTACATGAGCATATTGAAGGCTCGGTGACGCCTGAGTTGGCGTTGGTGTTGGCAAAGAAATATGGTGTTTCTTTGCCTGTCGGGTTTCTGTATGAAGAAGGCGAGTATGATGGGGTGGATTTCCCGAGTGGTCGCTATCAATATGATGAGTCGGATTTTGGTGAGTTCATTAGAACGTACGATGTTGTGGCGGATTTGATTCGTGAACCAGATGATTACTATCTTGTCGCAAAAGATTATTTATCGAGAAATTCGCAAAAAGGCATGGTGTATTGTGAGTTGATTACGTCTGCTCATCACCTTTGTTTTACTGAGTTGCCTGACGGAAGCTCGGAGTTAGACAGTAGAAAATATCATGACATCATGGATGCTATTGATCAGGCGATCCTTGATGTGAAAGCCGAATTCGGTACGGAAACGCGTCTTCATGGATGCGCCGTACGTCATCTTAATCTGTCCGATATTGAGCGCAGTGTGCGTTTCATTAAAGATAATCCGCGTTCAATGATTACGGGGTTTAACATTGCGGGTAATGAAATGGCGGGGCACTTTTCTGACTTTCATTATATGCATGATCTTGTCGACGACATTCCTTTGGCTAAGTCTTATCATGCGGGTGAAATTTGCGGGCCAGAAAGCATTCGCAGTGCTTTAGATTGTGGTGCGAAGCGCATTGGTCATGGCATCGCGGCGATCAAGGATGAGTCTTTGATGGATGAATTGATTGCAAACAACATCACTCTTGAGATCTCGCCAAGCAGCAATCGAATCTTAGTGCCTGAATTTAATCAATCCCTTGATCATCATCCTCTTAGAAGAATCTACGAACGAGGCGTGCGTATTACCATCAATACGGACGATGCAGGATTGTTTGGTACGGACATTGATAAAGAGTATCAAATTGCTGAACAGGTGTTTGGCTTCTCGCGGGTCGAGCTTTTGGACATCACCTTGTGTGCGCTGGAAGCGGCGTTTATCTCAGATGAAACAAAGCAAACCTTGATGGATTCGGTATATGAAACCTTTAGCGACTCCGATAAAGACGTATTAAAACAAACCTGTTTAACACTTCAATCCGGTGCCTTGTATGAGCGATTACATGCTCGTTTAAGGTGTTTAAACTAATCATTCACATTAGAACAGGATAACAAAATGCTATTAGGTGCAATGCTAGGAACCAATGACCTTGTAAAAGCGGGCGCTTTTTATGATGAAGTGTTAGGCACTATTGATATGGTACGTACCATGACTGTGGAAGGTGAAATTGGTTATGGCCCTAAAGATGGTTCAAGTTGTTTTTGGGTTTTGACGCCTTTCAATAAGAAGCCTGCAACGGTAGGAAATGGTGGGCAAATTAGCTTTCAGGCATCGAGCAATGAAGCGGTTGACCACTTTTATCAAGCCGCTTTGTCTGCTGGTGGCGTAGACGAAGGCGCGCCAGGTTATCGCTATCGACCGCATTATTATGGCGCTTACTGTCGAGATTTAGACGGCAATAAACTTCATGTAGTGCATGAGGCAAATCCTAGCTAAAGGAAGTTAAGTGAGCCGAGAAAAACTGCTGGTGTTCTAAATGAGTTGAGATGTTTACGTAATTCAAAGACTTGCTGACATAGATTTACGGACACCTCGTTATACTTCATGTCAGTGAGCGTTTCGCTTGTTGTGCAGATTCGAATTTTCAGAGGAAGTGTATGTCAAGAAAACAAGTGAGTCCTATATTATCTGTGGTGGTGTTAGGCCTCGGACTTTCTGCATTAGCGATCGCCAGTTCAACTTCATCCTATCAAGGTACTGGCAGCCTGACTCAAGGCGACGCGACCATCTTAGTGTCCAACTTATTTGATTGTTCCAATGGTTATAGCCGCCCCTCGCCAGTAGGCGAAATAATCGATCAAGAGGGTAAAGTCTGGACGGTTCCGGCAGCGAACTTGTTTCAGTCTGGTACAAAGGCAAACGATTTATATGAGGAATGCCACCAAATTACACCATTGGGCTTAGCGCAAATTGATAAAGCATCCGTTCCTGTTGTGGAAGTAGATCCTGATGGAGAAGTGGTGACGGGTTATATCTTTGCGGATAACTATTTTGAGCTTTACGTAAATGGCAAGCTGATTGGCGTCGATTCCGTTCCTTTCACTCCTTTTAACTCCAGTATCGTGAAATTTAAAGTCAATAAGCCTTACACCTTGGCGGTGAAAGTTATTGATTGGGAAGAAAATTTAGGCCTCGGTTCAGAACGTAATCGCGGCACCAAGTATCATCCAGGAGACGGCGGTTTTATTGCTAGCTTTAGTGATGGCATAGTGACCAATGATGATTGGCAAGCGCAAACGTTTTATACCTCGCCTATTTATGATCTGAGTTGTTTGAGTGAAGAGGCTGGCGCTCGACTATCCAAGAATTGCCAAACGCGAGGGCAAGATGATCAAAGTGAAGTGTATGGCGTGCATTGGTCTGTTCCGGCAGATTGGTTGAGTGAAGACTTCGACGACAGCGCTTGGCCGCAAGCAACGCTATACACTGAAGATGATATAGGTGTTGATAATAAGCGCAGTTATATGAACTTTATTGATCAGTTCAGTGGCGCAGGCGCTCAGTTTATTTGGTCGAGCAACGTGGTGCTCGATAATGAAGTGTTGCTGAGATATCAGGTTAAGTAGTTGTTTGAATGAGTGGTTGGTAGACCTGCCACTCTTATCTTGTGAAGCGATATTATTTTTAGGGATAGAAAATGCCAAAAAGCATTTTATCGAGAGAGAATGGGAGGCCGTTAAAAACCATATTGCTCCTCAAGAAAGGCCACGTGTGCTGGAATAGTCAAAGATGTAGGTCGAATGGATTGGACGAGAGATTTAGCACGTTCCCACTGATACCGAGATTCCAGTAATAATATTGCCGCCATCATTCCTGTTCGGCCTGTTCCTCCACGACAATGAATCACAATGGTCTTTTTCTCTTTTAAATGGCTAAGTATTGCTTCTTTGACTGGGTTAAATGCAGAGAAGAAACCTTGCTCAGGAGCATGATCGTCTTCTACAGGCAGTTGGTACCAAATCATGCCTTGTTGCTCTGTTTCTTTGCCAAGCTCTGTGACGTTCAGTTTGATGATTTCATCTGTTGGCAACATGCTGATAAGGATGTCTGCACCTGCTTCTTTAAGTGTTTTGATGGAAGAGGTTAAGTCAGCGTCTTTGGTTCCAGGGCAAGGCGTGAAAATAAAAGTAGCGCCATTGTCTAATGTCAGTCGGTCATAAGGATGTGTCATAGATTGGACTCCTGTTTCTCATTGTTTAATAAGGTTTTCTTTCTTTCTAGCCCCCAGCGATAACCCCCTAATCCGCCGTCACTTCTTAATACTCGATGACAGGGTATTAAGACGCCAATGCGGTTTTTCCCGCAGGCTGTGCCAACCGCTCTGACGGCGTTGGGCTTGCCTATTTTTTTAGCCACGTCTTTGTAGGTCATGGTTTCTCCTTCTCGGATGTGAGTGAGAAACTGCCAAACTGTTATTTGAAAAGCTGTGCCTCGAATATCCAAGGGAATGTTTGGACGAGGAACATTGTGGTTGACGTGTTGATCCAGAGCCTCGAGCCAATGGTCTAGCTCGATGGAATCTTGTGCTGAGGATTTTTTCAAATCAGCGTTTGGGAACTCTTCATGTAATTGCTGGATAAGCTGGCCTTGGTCATCGCCAAATTGAACACAGCAAACGCCTTTTTCTGTGGCGGCCATGAGCAAGACACCAAATTGAGTTGAGCGGCAGGCATAATGAATTTCTTCGCCAATGCCTCCTTTCTGGTAAGTTTTAGGCGTCATGCCAATCTGTCTTAGTGTTTCTCCATATACTCGACTGTCTGAACTGAACCCAGATGCATGAATGGCTGTTGTTACTTGGCTTCCTTGCTTTAGACCTTGTTTAAATTTTTTCATTCTTAGGGCGTCTTGATAATGTTTTGGTGAAATGCCAAAAGTATCTTTGAAGGCTTTTTGTAAGCGTGATGGGGAAAGCTTCACGATTTTACTGAGGGATTCCAAAGTGATCTTTTCTTCGACATGTTTTTCTATGTGTCTGGCCAGATCAATGACTCCTTGATGGCGTGGGTCGTTTCCTGCTGGATGACAACGTTTGCAGGGACGAAATCCCATAGTCATAGCCGATTCTATGTTGGGAAAGAATCTCAAATGATCTGGATGGGCTTGTTTCGTTGAGCAAGATGGTTGGCAAAATATGCCTGTTGTGATGACACCATAATAGAATACGCCATCAAACAGTGGATTTCTTTTTGCCACGGCTAGGATCATGTCTTGTTCGGGAGGCATGGTCATTCGGATATTCACTCTTTTGCTACTTAGTGATTATCTGATCACAATTGTTTTCGCTATGCCATCTGATTCTTGCCGAGTAATTTGAAGAGATATTGATGCTTGCTCTGTCTTTAAATATGATTCTTGGTGGTTTTGCGTTCTTGGCTTTTTTCCTTGCATTGGAAACGAAACAGATAGGTCTGGTTTCTCGCATTATGAGGCTTGAAGCGTCTCTTGTAATTTAGAGCGCAGTCTTATTGGTGAATATTTGATTAGGAATAACAAAGGCAGGTTATGGTTTTGTTGAAGAACTTTTCGTCCTGCCTTTGGTTTGGTTACCATCTGGACTGTTCGCCATTTGGCTGTTGAAGAAACGGAGAAAGAATCGATTCTTTGGAAGTGCTGACAACCTGTGCGGTTGCTTGGTTATGCTGTTATCATTCACGCATCTTTAGGTATGTTAATATAAGCCAATGCGCTAAGCGAAAACTGAGAGATCTTTAATAGGCTCCTTTGGGAGCCTATTTCTGTGTTGGCGGTCTTAATTGTGTGATGAATGGTATTTGAGGTGAATAGCGATGGCAGATGATGAGACATCTTTGTTTGCTCAAGAAGTAGCAGGCATTAAGCCGCTTGATAAAAGCGAAGTGTATCTTGCAAAAAAAGGCCCGCAGGTGGACTTTGAAGAGCGCCAGAAAGCGGCGATGATCGCAAAAGAAGCAGACAAAAATCACCTTTCCCAAGATTACATAGAGAAGGTTGAGCCTAATGATGTGCTGGAATATAAACGCTCTGGTGTACAAGATGGTGTTTTTAAACGACTTCGTCAGGGCAAATACGGTATTGAGGCTAGGTTAGATTTGCACAATCATACAGTGGCTCAAGCCCGAGAACAGGTTTATCAGTTTGTGGATGATTGCATGCGTAACGATATTCGCGTCGCGATTATTGTGCATGGCAAAGGAGAGCGAACGCCAGATCCTGAGACTCGAGCCATGTTAAAAAGCCATATAAACAAGTGGTTACGAGATCTTGATGCTGTGATGGCGTTCCATAGTGCCCAGCGATACCACGGCGGTTTAGGTGCCGTGTATGTGTTATTGAAGAAGACTGAAAAAGCGCGCTTAGATGACTGGGAAAAACATCAGAAACGCTAGACTTTTTTGTCGCTAAAATAGAAAGCTTTCACGTTATTTCGTGCAGTAAAAGTCATATTTTTGCTATAATCCCGCCACTTTACTGACTTGAGTTTATCCAAGTAGTCCCAAACATTATTGTCATCGCATTCTAATTCTATTGAGGTAGATAATGACCAATATCAAGGCACATCCTGCGTTTACATTTCTTCGCAGTGAGTTTATTGATGCTCTTAACGTTACAGTGCAGGAATTCGAGCATACGGTGACTGGCGCTAAGCATTTTCATATTGCGTCAGAGAATGATGAAAATGTTTTTCTTGTTGGTTTAAAAACCGTTCCGACAGATTCTTGTGGTGTAGCACATATTCTTGAACACACAGTATTGTGTGGTTCAGAGCGCTTCCCTGTTCGTGACCCTTTCTTCATGATGATTCGCCGTTCTTTGAATACTTTTATGAACGCTTTCACATCATCCGACTGGACGGCTTACCCTTTCGCGAGCAAGAACAAAAAAGACTTCCATAACCTTTTAGACGTGTATCTGGATGCAGTGTTTTTCTCTCGTTTAGATCCTTTGGACTTTTCTCAAGAAGGTCACCGTCTTGAGTTTGCCGAGCCAGAAAACACAGAATCGGATTTAACCTTCAAAGGTGTTGTGTTCAATGAGATGAAAGGAGCGATGAGCTCTACGACGTCTGTCTTGTGGCAAACACTGACAAAGTATTTGTTCCCGAACAATACATACCATTTCAACTCTGGCGGTGAGCCAACGGATATTCCTGATTTATCTTACGGTGATCTTTTGGCGTTCTATCGCACACATTACCACCCTTCTAATGCTGTCTTTATGACGTTTGGTGATATTCCAGCAGACACATTGCAAGAAGAATTCGAAGCCAAAGTCTTGAGCCGTTTTGAACGCTTAGATACGCAAGTTACTGTCCCTAATGCGAAACGTTATTTCTCGCCTGTTCGTGTTGAAGAAGGCTATGCCGCTGACGAAGTGAAAGAAGATGGCAGTCATGTGGTCGTTGGTTGGTTGTTAGGCGAAAGTACTGATCTGAACCAGCAGTTTGAAGCTCAATTATTATCGAGTGTGTTATTGGACAACAGCGCATCACCATTGCGCCGTGTACTGGAAAACTCTGATTTAGGACGGGCGCCTTCACCTTTGTGTGGCTTAGAAGACTCGAACAAAGAAATGAGTTTTATGTGTGGTTTGGAAGGCGTTAAAAAAGAAGATGCTACCAAAGTGGAAGCACTGATTATTTCTACGTTAGAAGACATTACAGAGAAAGGCGTGCCGCAAGAGTCCGTGGATGCCATGTTGCATCAGTTAGAGCTAAGTCAGCGCGAAATAGGCGGTGGTGGATACCCTTATGGTTTACAGCTGATTTTGGTCGGTTTATCGACAGCGGTGCATTCTGGTGATGTGATTGCTCAGTTGGATTTGGATCCAGTGATTGAGGCAATGCGTGAAAAAATCCAAGACAAAAACTACATTCCTAGTTTGATTAAAACTCTACTTTTGTCCAACGCTCATCGTGTGACTTTGACGTTAAGCCCAGATGATGCGCTTGAAACACGTAGAAATGCGGCAGAGAAAGACAGATTAAGCAAAATAAAATCAGCGCTATCTGACGAAGAAAAACAGCGTGTTGTTGAACAAAGTGCGGCTTTGAAAACACGCCAATCTCAAGTGGATGACATGAGTATTCTGCCAAAAGTCGGTTTGGAAGATGTTCCTGCTCGCTTGCCAGAATATGACAACCAAAAATTGGCAGGAGACTTGCCAATTACATTCTATCCTCAAGGCACCAATGGTTTGGTGTACCAGCAGTTGGTCATTGATTTACCAGAATTAGACGAAGAAGAAATTGCGTATTTGCCTTTGTTTTCTTCTATGATGACGGAGTTAGGTATTGGGGAGTCCGACTATTTGGCGGTTCAAGAGCGTCAAGCACAAGTATGTGGCGGTTTGGGTGCGTCGAATTCAATCCGCGCTACGATTGAAGATCGCCAGTCATTAAATGGTTACTTTATTTTATCAACGAAAGCTTTAGTGCCGAATGTCAAAGCAATGAGTGAATTGCTTAAAGATACTATGCTGTCGGTTCGATTTGATGAAGTGGCTCGAGTAAAAGAGCTGGTGGCTCAGCGTCGTGCGCGTCGAGAACAATCTATTACAGGTCAAGGACACTCCTTGGCAATGACTGCTGCGTCTAGTGCGCTTTCTGGTTTGGCTGCACAGCAAGAAGCTTGGGGCGGTATGTCTGGCATTCGCTCTGCGATTGCACTTGATGATGCGATGAAAGCAAGTGATGACGCGGTGCATAATGTATTGGCTGTGTTCGCTCGTTTGCACAGTAAGTTGCTTAAAGCGAACAAGCAGCTTCTTCTCGTAGCAGAGCCTCAACATGAAGCTGCTATCCTTGCGGATGTGCGTGCTATTTTTAACGATTTACCTGTAGGAACGGAAGCAAGTAAGTTTGTGCTGAAGCCTGTTGATTCAAGAGTGCAGTTGGCTTGGTTAACGTCAACTCAGGTGAGTTTTTGCAGTAAGGCTTTCCGTACCGAATCCGGTGAACATCCTGATGTGGCAGCTCTTACAGTATTGGGCGGCTTTTTACGTAATGGCTTCTTACATCGTGCGATCCGTGAACAAGGCGGTGCTTACGGTGGCGGTGCGAGCTTTGATGGCAGCACAGGTTCATTCCGTTTCTATTCTTATCGTGATCCGCGTTTGACAGAAACCTTGGCGGATTTCGACGCTTCTATTGATTGGATGCTGAACGAAGGTCACACAGAAGAGGCTTTGGAAGAAGCAATTTTGGGTGTGATTGGTTCTATGGATAAACCTGGTTCACCGGCTGGCGAAGCGCAAAGTGATTTCTATGTGCAATTGCATGGACGCAGCTTGGCTTACCGAGAAGCGTTCCGCGCTAAAATTCTAGCGGTGACGATAGAGCAGCTTAAGCAAGTAACGAAAACTTACTTGGTCAAAGAAAATGAAAACATTGCCGTGGTGACGTCAACGTCAAAACGTGCAGAGCTAGAAGCGTTAGGATTTGATATTCAAACCCTATAACGCTGACTTTTATATAACAAAAAACAGAATAGTTTTTTATTGTTGGAAAAATCAATGGATCAGTTTCACGATATACGCCCTTACAATGACAACGAAGTTGCGGAGGTACTGAATAACCTGGTTGAAACACCAGACTTTATAAACACCATTATTGGTTTTCGTTTTGCCAAATGGCCTAAGATTTTTCATGGGCCTTTGTCGTTTATAGTGAAGCTGGCTTTGAAGCGTCAGATTAGCGGTATCTCGAATGTTCATGAGTTCCAAATGCGCGTTGCGGGTTACATGGAACGTATGATTAAGACAACCACAAGCAATGTTGAATATCGCGGAATTGAAAAGCTTGATAAAAACCAAGGTTATTTGTTCTTGTCGAACCATAGAGATATCGCTATGGATCCCGCTTTTGTCAATTATGGTTTGTATATGGCTGGTCTAAATACAGTGCGTATTGCGATTGGTGATAATTTGCTACGACGTCCCTTTGTGTCGGATCTTATGCGTCTGAACAAAAGCTTTATTGTGAAGCGTTCAGCCAACGGTATCCGTGAAATGATGGCGGCATTTGGTCAGTTGTCGGCGTACATTTCTGAATCTTTGATGAAAGAGCAGGCTAATATTTGGATTGCGCAAAAAGAGGGTCGTGCAAAGGATGGCTTAGACCAAACGGATCCTGCGATTATCAAGATGTTTTACATGAGCCAAAAGAAAGAGAAAATCCCTTTTTCCAGTGCAATGGCAAACTTGAAGATTGTTCCTGTGTCGATTTCTTACGAATACGACCCTTGTGCCTTTGATAAGGCGCAAGAGCTGCATCAGAAGTCGACAACGGGCAATTACGAAAAGGCGGAATTCGAAGACATCGAGAGTATTAAAAACGGTATTGTCGGCCAAAAAGGGAAAGTGGTTGTAACCTTTGGTGATGTTATGGACGACAGCTTTGAAACACCAGAAGAGTTTGTGGCGGAAGTTGATCGTCAGATCATTACAAATTATGCGATACAGCCAACCAACGAAGCGGCTTATGCTTTACAGCAAGGTTTGTCGTCAACGGATAGTGCTTTCTCAAGTTACCTTGAAACTTGCCCTGAAAATATCAGAGAAACCGTGCTGGCTATGTACGCCAACCCTCTGAAGCAGAAGCAAAAATACTTGGAAAAATAGAAAAGGAGTGCGGTGTTAATGAGTGTTTCGGAATCAGCAAGGTCTTGGATAGGTTCAATTGTCTTCTTTGCTTATTATGCAGTTTCAACGATTTTGTTCGGCGCTCTTGCTCCTCTTGCTACGCTGTTGTTGCCTAAAAATGCACGTCAACCAGTGTTAAATCTACATAACAAAGGTTTGTTGTGTGCGTTTCGCCTTTTGTGTGGCGTGAAGGTAGAAATAATAGGGCGAGAAAACATTGATAAAAATCGACCAGTTGTTTTAGTAGCAAACCATCAAAGCGAATGGGAAACCTATGTTTTGCAAGTGCTTATGGCGCCGGTTTCAACTGTATTAAAGAAAGAACTGCTTGCAGTGCCATTCTTTGGTTGGGGGTTGCGCATGGTGAAGCCAATCGCGATTGATCGCTCTCAGCGAACTAATGCTCTTAAGCAAATCATTAGCCAAGGTAAAGAGCGATTAGAAGATGGTCGTTCTGTGCTTATTTTTCCGGAAGGCACTCGCATTGCGCCAAACGAAGAGCAGCCTTTTAACAAGGGGGCCGCTATGTTGGCAACGTCTGCTAATGTGCCGATTTTACCTGTTGTTCATAATGCAGGTTATACATGGCCTGGTAGGCGCTGGCGTAAATTTCCTGGTTCAATCCGAGTTGTGATTGGCTCTATTATTGAATCTGAAGGGAAGAGAACCTCAGTATTACATGAGGAAATGGACGCTTGGATGCGCTCGGAAATGGCCAAACTGCCAAAAGGGAATAGCTCTTTAGATTAAGAGTTGTCTATCAAACGCTTACTTATTTTCAGCAATAAAAAGCCGCATTTGAAATGCGGCTTTTTTATGACTAGATTCTCGCTAGAGGATTAAGCTTCGTATTTTTTGAATACTAAGCTGGCGTTTGTGCCGCCAAATCCAAAGCTGTTAGACATGATGTATTTAAGATCAGCGTTGTCTTTGCGAGTTGTTACTACAGGAATGTTGCCCGCAGCAGGGTCAAGGTCATCTACGTTTGCTGATGCTGTGATGAAGTTGTTTTCCATCATTAGCAAGCAGTAAATTGCTTCATGTACACCCGCGGCACCTAGAGAGTGACCAGACAAAGATTTTGTTGAGCTAATTAATGGGATCTTGTCGCCAAATGTCTCATTAACAGCTTGTAATTCTTTCATGTCACCGGCAGGGGTACTTGTACCATGAGTATTGATGTAATCAATGTCGCCATCAATAGTGCTCATTGCCATTTGCATACAACGAACTGCGCCTTCGCCAGAAGGGGCAACCATGTCGTAGCCATCGGATGTTGCACCGTAACCTACTAATTCAGCGTAGATTTTTGCGCCACGAGCTTTAGCGTGTTCTAGCTCTTCGATAACCAACATACCGCCACCACCAGCGATAACAAAACCATCACGGTTTGCATCGTATGCGCGAGACGCTTTTTCTGGTGTTTCATTGTATTTAGAGGAAAGTGCGCCCATTGCATCAAACATACAGGTTTGAGCCCAGCTTTCTTCTTCGCCGCCGCCAGCGAAAACAATGTCTTGCTTGCCGAGTTGGATTAATTCCATAGCATTACCAATACAGTGTGCACTGGTTGAGCAAGCTGATGTTATCGAGTAGTTCACACCTTTGATTTTGAATGGTGTTGCTAGACAAGCAGATACAGTGCTTCCCATTGTTTGGGTAACACGGTATGGACCAACACGTTTAACGCCTTTTTCGCGTAGCGTGTCTGCTGATTGCACTAGGTTATCAGCGGATGCACCGCCAGAACCTGCCACTAAACCAGTGCGAACATTGGAAACTTGTTCTTCTGTTAAGCCTGCATCAGCAATTGCTTGTTGCATGGACACATAAGCATAAGTTGCTGCTGGGCCCATGAAACGACGTACTTTACGGTCAATTTCACTGTCATCTAAGTCAACTCGGCCAGCAACATGGCTACGGAAGCCATATTCTTTATAGTCTTCGACGAAACGAATACCAGATTGGCCTTCACGTAAGGAGTTTAGAACGCTGCTTTTGTCATTGCCTAGGCAGCTAACAACGCCAAGACCTGTTACTACTACACGACGCATAAGTGTGCCTCTTTCATTCTTAATCTTTAGAAGTTGTCCGTTGATGTGAACAAACCTACACGCAAGTCTTTTGCTGTGTAAATTTCACGTCCGTCAACTTTAACGCTACCATCTGCGATACCCATTACCAACTTACGCTCAATAACGCGCTTAAGTTGAATGTTGAAAGTAACTTTTTTCGCTGTTGGTAGAATCTGACCTGTGAATTTCACTTCGCCGGAGCCCAAAGCACGCCCACGTCCTTTGTTACCTTTCCAGCCAAGGAAAAAACCAACTAGTTGCCACATTGCATCTAAGCCAAGGCAACCAGGCATAACTGGGTCACCTGGGAAGTGGCATTCAAAGAACCAAAGGTCAGGGTTGATATCTAGCTCAGCAATGATTTCGCCTTTGCCATATTCTCCGCCTTCGGCAGAAATGTGAGTAATACGATCCATCATAAGCATATTGCCAACAGGAAGTCGGGCATTACCTTCACCAAACATTTCGCCGTAGCCGCATTTTAATAGTTCGTCTTTTTCAAAAGATGAAGCAGTAGTCATTGTATTCCTATATCCACATCCAGAATGACTTAAAAGTAGTCAGGTGGATTTGTGTGGTCCAGTTTGCAGTATAAAATCTAGCTGATTATATCGGTTCGAAGCCTCAATATGAATGTTTGAATGTAAAAAAACCAAATTACCTGCATGAAAAATGATCATTTTGTTTTTGTTTTTCATGTTTTGCCGAAAGTATGTTGCTTTTGGGCGATTTTTTAGCTGTTTGATATTACTATTTGGCCAGTATTTTCTTTTTAAGATATTTGTTTTGGTAATGTCTGATGTTTGAGATTTTGTATGGTGAGTAAAGAAAAAACAGATTTCGTGACTTGGAATAGTTCATTAGAAGATGGTTCTATTCAAGGCTACTTGAACCGTAAAAACGACACTGAGCCAAGTATTCATTTCCTTCACGGCAATGGGTTTTCTGTCAAAACCTATTCGTGCTTTTTGAGAAAGCTAGGTGTGTATAATTTAATTTTACAAGACGCGGCTGGTCATGGCGGATCAACAGCGGGTAAACGTTTTGTTGGTTGGAATAAAACGGCGACACGCTTTATTGATTCCTTGGGACAGCAGAAGTCTGCGTTGCCGGATACCGGTTTGATTGGTATGGGGCATAGCTTTGGCGGCTGTGTGACAGTACTAATGAACGCTCAAAAGCCATCTATTTTTGATCGCATGGTGCTTTTGGATCCAGCTATTTTTCCACCTCGGTTAATCTGGATGATGCGTGGCGTTAAGTTGGCCGGTCTGAAGAGTCGAGTGCCATTGGCGAGACAAGCAAAGCGCCGTCGTACTCAGTGGGAAAGTTATGCTCAAGTTAGAGGGAACTTCTTTGAAAGAGGCACCTTTAAAGGTTGGGAAGACGAGTGTTTGGATGATTATATTTCTTCTTCAACGAAACGCGATGATAATGGACATTATCAACTAGGTTGCCCTACTTGGATGGAGGCGGCAATTTTTTCAAGTTACCCACAAGGTTTGTGGCGCGCTATAAAGAATATCTCCGTCCCTACCTACATAGTGCAAGGTAAAGATACGTTTGATTATTTCAAGGAGGCTTATCGTTTGGCTGCTAAGTTGAACTCTAATATTACGGTTGTGGAAGTTGATGGTGGGCATTGCTTTATGCAGCAACACTCTAGTTTGTCGGCAGACATGGTAATGGATTTGCTGAAAGAGGAAAAACAGGAAGAATAAAAAGCATTAGTTGCTTTTCAAGTGTTCCTATATTCCTCTTGTAGGTTCTAGTTACGTCTTTTGACGGATGCGTGAGCTAAGGAAATGAGTGCTGCTTTGTATGCTGACTCTGGTAGCTTGTCGACAGCGTTAATAGCCATTTCGGCTTGCAGCTGAGCTTTTTTTTCAGTGTATTCAATAGCGCCGCAAGCTTGAACATCTTTAATAATAGTCTCTAGCTGCTCTAAACCGCCTGTAAGAATAGCGTTTTTAACTCTGCCCGCTGCTTCAGTGCTACCATGTTTCATTGTGTAGATAAGAGGTAAGGTCGGTTTGCCTTCGGCTAGATCGTCCCCCACACTTTTACCCATTTCTTCTGCTGTGCTTGTGTAGTCCATAACATCATCGATGAGCTGAAAGGCTGTGCCGACATGCATGCCGTATTGTCTTAGTGCTTCTTGTGTTTCGCTATTTGCATTGGCAATGATGGCACCGCATAGTGCTGCACCTTCAAAAAGCTTTGCAGTTTTGTACTGAATTACTTTCAAGTAGCTTTCTTCTGTTGTGTCTGGGTCGCCACAGTTAATGAGCTGCTGAACTTCCCCTTCGGCAATAACGTTTGTGGTTTCTGCTAACACTTTCATGCATGGCATGTTGCCAACATTGACCATAATCTGAAAAGCGCGAGAATACAGGAAATCACCCACGAGAACGCTAGGAGCATTTCCCCACTCTTCGTTAGCGGTTTTTTTACCTCGACGCATGTCTGATTCATCAACAACATCATCGTGTAACAATGTTGATGTGTGGATGAATTCGATGATGGTCGCCATTTGGATGGCTTGGTGTTGTTTTTCGTTATTCAGCTCTTCGCTTGCTTTGGCAGCAAGTAAAACCAATAAAGGTCGGAGTCTTTTGCCTCCATTGCTAATGATGTAGTAACCGATTTGCTCGATAAGAGGTATGTCACTATTTAGTTGTGACACTATATATTCATTTACTTGGCCAAATTCATTGGCCACAACATCATGTATTTGTGTAGGTTGCATGCAATTTCCGAAGCTAAATTATCTCGAGCTGATCAGCAAGTTTGCATCATGCTAGGTAAGGCTTGTGTCAGGGTCAACCCAAATTATTAAAAATCTCTAAAGACCTTGCTTTTTACTTGTATTGGCTGGTTTGATTTTGTACAATCTCGCGTCCGATTTACCCACATTTTGCTCCCTATCATATGGTTAGTGATTTTTGTCCGATTCGGTCAGAAAAATATTGCCACTAGAAGTAGGTCAAATTCAATTTCAGTAGCCGGGTAAATCTTATTGGAGAAGAACATGTTTGCAGTGATCAAAACTGGCGGTAAGCAATACCGTGTAGAAGAAGGCCAAACCCTTAAGGTTGAGAAA
The DNA here is from genome assembly GCF_039939215.1 of Marinomonas sp. 5E14-1. Classification (NCBI taxonomy): domain Bacteria; kingdom Pseudomonadati; phylum Pseudomonadota; class Gammaproteobacteria; order Oceanospirillales; family Oceanospirillaceae; genus Marinomonas; species Marinomonas sp. 5E14-1. Next base: position 17,260 of record NZ_JBDXMW010000021.1, read on the forward strand.
TTAGCTGTTGAAGAAGGTGGCGCGATTCAGTTCGACGACGTTCTTCTTGTAAGCAATGGCGACGACGTTAAAGTTGGCGCACCTGTTGTAGAAGGCGCTAAAGTGACAGCGGAAGTTGTTGCGCATGGTCGCGGAGATAAAGTGAAAATCTTGAAATTCCGTCGTCGTAAGCACTCTATGAAGCGTATGGGTCACCGTCAGTGGTTCACGGAAGTGAAAATAACTGGCATTAACTAAGCGCTAACTATTCAAATTTAAGGAGTAAGTCATGGCTCATAAAAAGGCGGGTGGTAGTACTCGTAACGGTCGCGATTCCGAGTCGAAACGATTAGGTGTCAAACGTTTTGGTGGTCAAGTTGTGATCCCAGGTAACATTCTTGTTCGTCAGCGTGGTACTCAGTTCCACCCTGGTGCAGGTGTTCAAATTGGTAAAGATCATACTTTGTTCGCTGTTGTTGAAGGCCAAGTGAAGTTTGAAGTGAAAGGTAAGTTGAAGCGTCGTACAGTTTCTGTCGTTGCTGCTTAATCGCTTACTAAAAACTTAAAAAAAGCTCCGCGACGCGGGGCTTTTTTTTTGGAAGAATTCTATAATCAGTGTCTGTTGATTCTGATAATCCACCGAAGAGGTGTATCTGTGAAATTTGTTGATGAAGCCAGTATCTATGTAAGAGCAGGTAAGGGCGGTAATGGTTGTTTAAGCTTTTGGCGCGAAAAGTTCGTAGCGAAAGGTGGTCCTGATGGTGGTGATGGCGGAAATGGCGGTAGCGTCGTTTTGGTTGCTGATGATGCTCTTAACACCTTGATCGACTTCCGTTTTACCAAAAAGTACATTGCCGATAGCGGTGAAAACGGCCAAGGCCGTGATATGACTGGCTCAAAAGGGGCTGACCTTGAAATTAAAGTGCCTATTGGAACGACGGTGATCGACGAAGATACCGGAGAGACTCTAGGGGACCTTGTTCGAGGTGGACAAAAGTTAAAAGTGGCTCAAGGCGGTCATCATGGTTTGGGTAACACGCGATTTAAGTCGAGTACTAACCGTGCGCCAAGACAAACAACGAAAGGTACGGTTGGTGAAGAGCGTACCCTTAAGCTAGAAATGAAGGTTTTGGCTGATGTTGGTTTGCTGGGTCTACCTAATGCGGGTAAATCTACTTTCATTCGAGCGGTTTCTTCTGCTAAGCCAAAAGTGGCGGATTATCCTTTTACAACGCTTGTTCCAAATCTGGGTGTTGTTAAGGTTAAGAAGCATCAGAGCTTTGTTGTTGCTGATATTCCAGGGATTATTGAGGGTGCGTCTGAAGGTGCTGGGCTTGGTATTCGATTCCTGAAGCACTTGGTTCGTAACCGTATCTTGTTGCACATCGTTGACTTGGCTCCGTGGGATGAAATTACGCCTGCTGAAGCGGCTGTGATTGCAGTAAATGAATTGCACCAATTTAGCCCTGCACTTGCTGAACGTGACCGTTGGTTGGTTCTGAATAAAGTCGATATGGTTCCAGAGGAAGAGCTTGAAGAGCGTTGTCAGGGTGTTATTGATGCACTTGGTTGGAAAGGTAAAGCGTATCGAATTTCTGCTATTTCGGGTGAAGGTACTGAGATCTTATGTTTGGATCTGATGACTGCATTGGAAGAGCAGAGAGAATTGCTGGCAGAAAGTGAAGAAGCCCGCGAGAAAGAGAAAGCAGTTCGAGCTCTGATTGATGAAGAAGGTCGAAATCGTATCATGTCATTGCGTGAGAAGCGTCGCAAAGCTGGCCAAGCTTTGGATGACGACGATTTTGACGATGATGATTACGATGTTGAAGTGGAATACGTTAGCTAGTTTGATTGGTGGGTAGAAGTAGAGTCATGATAATGCGAGAGAAAATTGCAAAGGCGCAGCGTATTGTTGTTAAAATTGGCAGTGCACTGCTGACGAATGATGGGCAGGGATTAGATGTTGCTCGAATTGGTCTTTGGGTGGCGCAAATTGCCCAATTACGTGAGCAAGGGAAAGAGGTGGTTTTAGTTTCCTCCGGATCGATTGCTGCAGGTATGAAGCGTTTAGGTTTTTCTTCTCGACCCACTCAAATTAACGAATTGCAGGCTGCGGCTGCAGTCGGTCAAATGGAGTTAGTGGGTGTATATGAATCCTTTTTTGAAAAGCATGATTTGTGTACTGCGCAAATTTTACTGACCCACGATGATCTGTCGAATCGTCGACGCTATTTAAATGCACGATCTTCGTTGAGAACACTACTTGGGCTTGGTGTTGTACCTATTATTAATGAAAATGACACGGTTGTAACCGATGAGATTCGATTCGGAGACAACGACACGCTTGGTGCTTTAGTAGCAAACTTAGTAGAGGCGGATTTGCTGGTTATCTTGACGGATCAGCAAGGGTTGTTTGATAAAAATCCGCGTGACTATAAAGACGCAGAATTGATCTCTCATGTTCTGGCGTCAGATGAGCGTTTGGAGTCGATGGCAAGTGGTGGTGCCGGTGTTTTAGGTAGTGGCGGCATGTTAACGAAAATTCGAGCGGCTCGTTTGGCGGCTCGTTCGGGAGCCAACACTTTAATTGCTTCTGGTCGCGAAGAAGGCATTCTTCTCAAAGTGGTTTCTGGTGAGGCTTTAGGTACTTGGCTCGAGCCGGATTATTGTCCTCAAGCGGCGCGTAAGTTGTGGCTTGCTGGTCACCTTAAGAGTCGAGGATCCTTGGTGCTGGATGCGGGTGCAGTAAGGGCGCTTCGACAAGAAGGGACGAGCTTGTTGGCGGTTGGTGTTAAGGATGCTGAAGGTTCTTTTTCTCGCGGAGACATGGTTATCTGTGTTGATGAGCGTGGCGATCTTGTTGCGCGTGGCTTGGTCAATTATAGTGTGGCCGAGACGTTGAAGCTCTTGGGTCAACCGTCCTCCAGTATCGGTGATATTTTGGGTTATAAAGGAGAGCCTGAACTTATTCATCGAGATGATTTGGTCATTATTTAAAAGAAGAGGTTGTCATGGCTAAGCCTGGGAAAGTGGGTTTTGACCGAGTTTTCGGTGCTATGAAGTACTCGTCGCAAGGGTTGCGAGCTCAGTGGAAACACGAAGCAGCTTTTCGGCAAGAAGTTTGTTTGTTCTTATTTGCATTGCCTTTTGCTATTTGGCTTGGCGACAGTGGCTTGGAGCGAGCAGTTTTGATTCTCTCCGTTGGCTTAGTGCTAATTGTCGAGACGCTGAATTCTAGTGTTGAAGCTATCGTTGATAGAATTAGTCATGAGCATCATGAGCTTTCTGGTCGAGCGAAGGATTTGGGTTCTGCCGCGGTAATGCTGGCTTTAATTTTAGCGGGTATTGTGTGGTTGGTGATTTTGCTTGGTTAACCACTAGTGACTGTTTTGAAGATATAAAAAAACCGGCAGCTGCCGGTTTTTTTATAGGTATTAGGCCAGTGCTTTGATTTTTGCACTCAAGCGACTCTTATGACGAGCTGCTTTGTTTTTATGGTATAGGCCTTTGTTAGCGGCTTTATCTAGCTGAGAAGTCGCTAGAACGTAAGCTGCTTGTGCTTCAGTTTGGTTGCCTGTTTCAATAGCTGCATCTACTTTTTTCAAGTAAGTACGAACCATAGAGCGAATGCTACCATTGTGAGCGCGGCTTTTGATTGCCTGGCGCGCACGTTTTTTTGAACCTGCGGAATTTGCCACGGTCTGGCTCCTTTGTTTAATACATGAAACGACACAGCAATTTGCTGAGCCGTGAAATTAATGTCAAGTTTTAACTTTAAAATCTCGCGGCGGATTTTACCAGTTTTTTGCGTTGCCACAACCCTATAATGCAAAAATAGTCAAATGAGTTGCGATATTTGGCTGCGCTCTTGTGTCGGCAGGTGGTATTCTTTGTGTTACCTATTCTTTGTATGTGCTGTCAATTTGTATGTCTGAAATAAATCTCACGCCCGATAGGGGACGTAAGTCTTTGTCTTTGTTGCGTTCTGGTATTTTGGTTTCTATCTGTACCTTTCTTTCCCGTGTTTTAGGTTTGGTGAGAGATGCTGCATTGGCTTATGTTTTGGGGGCGAGTGGCAGTGCGGATGCATTTTATGTGGCTTTTAAAATTCCTAACTTTTTCCGACGCTTGTTTGCTGAAGGGGCGTTTGCTCAGGCATTTGTTCCTGTTCTAAGTGATTATCGTATAAATGAAGGTAAGGAAGAGGTTCGTGCATTAGTTGCTGCTGTCACAGGTTCGTTGTCTTTAGTTTTGTTGTGCGTCACCGCTGTATTTATGTTGTGTGCGCCTTGGGTTGTCTATGTGTTTGCACCAGGTTTTGCTGGGGATGCTAGTCAATCCGCATTAACTGCCGATTTGTTGGTGATTACTTTTCCTTATTTGTTGTTTATTTCTTTGACGGCTTTGGCAGGTGGGATTTTGAATGCGCATGGTGAGTATGCGGTTCCTGCCATCACGCCTATTTTTCTTAACATCTCTTTAATTGTTGCAACTGTATTTTTTGCTCGCTCAGCGGCTCAGGCTGAAGTGGCGGTTGCTTGGGGGGTGTTTTTTGCGGGCTTGATACAGTTGATGTTTCAAGTGCCCTTTTTGGCAAAATTGCGTTTGCTGCCAATGCCAAGATTCGGTTTTCGACATTCAGGCGTAAAACGTATCCTTCTTCTAATGGGGCCTGCTTTGTTTGGGGTGTCTGTTAGTCAGATTAATTTATTGTTAGACACTGTTTTAGCTTCCTTTTTACAAACTGGTAGCATCACTTGGTTGTATTTATCTGATCGCTTATATGAGTTGCCTTTGGGGATTTTTGCGATTGCGATCAGTACAGTTATTTTGCCTTCTTTATCCCGTAGCTTTGCTAGTGGTGAATCTGGCGGTTTTTCTAAAACGTTGGATTGGGCGTTGCGTCTTCTGTTGCTTATTGCGATTCCATCTGCTCTGGCTTTGTTTATGTTGGCCGAGCCTCTGATTGCAACCATTTTCTATCGTGGTGAATTAACCGTGCTCGATGTGGAAAAAGCCGCACAGAGTTTGCAGGCTTATTCTTTGGGGTTGGTGTTTATGATGCTAATTAAGGTTTTGGCACCTGGCTATTACTCTCGACAAGACACAAAAACACCTGTCCGCATTGGTATTATCGCGATGGTGTCGAATATGGTTTTGAATTTGATTCTTGTTTGGCCGCTTGGGCATGTGGGCTTGGCATTGGCGACAAGTTTGTCTGCTGGTTTAAACGCATTCCTACTTTGGCGCGGTTTGCATAAGCAAGGTCATCATGTGTTTTCCAGTGAGTGGCGTAAGTTGTTGCGAATATTGGTTTGTGCAACATTGGCGTTAGGGGTGTGTTTGTTCTTTTATCTGCAGCAAGGTTGGTTGTGGACGCAAATGAGTGATGTGCATCGAGTTGGCTATATTTTGTTGATTGTTATTAGTGGTGTTTCGGTTTACGGCTTGGTTGCAGTGGCAGCGGGGTTACGTCTATCTATTTTGAAACATGAGTAACTTTTGATTTATGAGGTCTGTTTGCGCGGGTTGTGCAAGTTCTGGCCTACCTTCATCTTGTTAACTGCTATATAATCGCGGTTATTTTTTCTGATGCTGTGTTTAATTGTTTTGTACGGGGTTCTATGGAGTTAATTCGCGGTATTCATAATATCCGTTCAAAGCATAAAGAATGTGTGCTGACGATTGGGAATTTTGACGGTGTGCATTTGGGGCATAGTGCCATTTTGACGAGAGTTAAATCTCTGGCGAAACAATATAATGCGCCGGCGGGAATCATGATTTTTGAACCTCAGCCAAGAGAATTTTTTGCGCCTGACGTTGCCCCTGGTCGCATTGGTCGCTTGCGAGACAAAGTGAAGTTACTGGAAGGGCAAGGTATTGATTATGTTCTTTGTATGCCTTTCAACCCGAAATTACAGCAGCTAAATGCTAAAGCGTTTTGTCAGCAAATTTTGTTGGACGGTTTGACAGTGAAGCATTTGGTGGTTGGTGACGATTTTCGATTTGGTTGTGATCGTCAGGGTGACTTTGATTACCTACAAGGATTCGGCAGTCAGAATGGCTTTGATGTTGAAAATACACCTTCTGTTTTAAATACATTGGGTGAGCGTGTTAGCAGTACCTTGGTAAGAAGTGCTCTTGAAAATGGTGATATTTCTGCAGCACAAGAAAATATGGGGCATTCTGTTTCTTTGAGTGGCCGAGTAATACATGGCCAACAATTAGGGCGAAAGCTTGGTTTTCCAACAGCGAATGTTCATCTAAAAGGAATTAAATCTGCGTTATCTGGCGTGTATGCTGTGACGCTAGACGTTGACGGTATATTGCATAATGGCGTGGCGAATATTGGTGTCCGACCGACTGTTCAAGGTAAAACGCCAATATTAGAAGTACACCTATTCGATTTTAATGGCGACTTGTACGATAAGTATGTGCAAGTGACTTTTTGTCAGTTTATTAGGTCGGAACGAAAAATGGCCAGCTTAGAAGCGCTGGAAAAACAAATTCAATGTGATAAAGAAGAGGCGTTACGTTTCTTTGTCCAATCAGTGAACTGATGATCTTTGAGGATAAGTTGATAAACCATGAGTGATTATAAACCGACACTGAATTTGCCAGATACTAGTTTCCCAATGCGTGGAGATTTGGCAAAACGTGAGCCTGCAATGTTAAAGCGTTGGCAGGATATGGATCTGTATAAAAAAGTACGTGATGTAAGTAAGGGCCGTAAATCTTTTATTCTTCATGATGGCCCTCCGTACGCAAATGGCAGCATTCACATTGGTCATGCGGTTAACAAAATCCTCAAAGATATTATTGTTAAGTCTAAAACCGTTAGTGGCTTTGATGCGCCTTATATTCCTGGCTGGGATTGTCATGGTTTGCCGATTGAGCACAAGGTTGAGCAACTTATCGGTAAAGCCGGCGTTAAAGTTTCCTACAAAGAGTTTCGCGCAAAATGTCGTGAATACGCTTACACGCAAATTGAAGAGCAGAAAAAAGATTTTATCCGCCTTGGGGTAATGGGTGATTGGGAAAATCCGTATCTAACGATGAACTTCCAAACGGAAGCTAATATCGTTCGAGCTTTGGGTAAAATCGCTGAAAATGGCCACTTAGTAAAAGGCTTTAAGCCAGTTTACTGGAGTGTGGTTGGCGGTTCGGCTCTAGCGGAAGCGGAAGTGGAATACCAAGATAAAACATCTCTATCTTTGGATGTGCGTTATGCGCCCAAAGACGAAGCCGCATTATTGGCTAAGTTCTCTGATGTAGAAGGAGAAGGAAAGGTTTCGGTTGTTATCTGGACGACAACCCCTTGGACGCTTCCTGCTAGCCAAGCGGTTTCTGTACATCCTGAGTTTAATTATGCGCTTGTTGAAGTGGATATGGGCTTGGGTAAAGAACGCCTGATCGTTGCGGAAGATATGGTTGAAGGTTTGATGGCGCGTTACAGTGCGTCTGATTTCCGTATTGTGGGGCGTACAGTCGGCGCTGAGTTAAAAGGTATGGTTTTGAATCATCCATTCTTGGAACGTGATATCCCAGTGATTCTTGGTGAGCACGTAACGACAGAAGCTGGTACAGGTTGTGTTCATACTGCACCAGATCATGGTGTAGATGACTTTAACGTTGGCCGTGAATATGGCATAGGTACGATCAATCTTGTTCAAGACAATGGTGTATATTCCGATGCGGCCGGCGAATTTGCTGGTTTGCATGTTTATAAAGTTGATGGTGCTATCCTAGAAGCGCTTAATCGCAATGATGCTTTGGTGTTTGAATCGAAGATTTTCCACAGTTATCCACATTGTTGGCGCACAAAAACACCGCTTATCTTCCGTGCTACGCCACAATGGTTTATCAGCATGACAAAAGAAGGTTTGTTGGATGCGGCTAAGTATGCTGTTGAGGGTGTGAAATGGGTGCCAAGCTGGGGACAAAATCGCATGGAAGGGATGTTGAATAACAGCCCTGACTGGTGTGTGTCTCGTCAGCGTACTTGGGGTGTGCCGATTGCTTTGTTTATCAACAAAGAAACGCAAGAGCTTCATCCAGAAACGCCTCGTTTGATTGAAGAAGTAGCGAAGCGTATCGAAGTAGAAGGTATCGACGCTTGGTTCGAAATGGAAGCGGAAGAGTTGTTAGGTGCGGATGCAGATAAATACAGCAAAGTCACTGATACGCTCGATGTTTGGTTTGATTCTGGTGTGACGCATTATTCCGTTATCGATCAGCGTGAAGAGCTAAGCTTTCCTGCGGATTTGTATTTGGAAGGTTCTGATCAGCATCGTGGCTGGTTCCAGTCTTCTTTGAAAACATCGATTGCTGTTCGTGGCGTGCCACCGTATAAGCAAGTACTTACCCACGGTTTCACTGTTGATGGCGATGGCCGCAAAATGTCTAAGTCTTTGGGGAATGTTTTATCTCCTCAAAAAGTGATGGACACTTTAGGTGCAGACATTATCCGTTTATGGGTTGCAGCAACAGATTACACAACTGAGATGACGGTCTCTGATGAGATTCTTAAGCGTGTTGCTGATTCTTATCGTCGTATTCGTAATACTGCGCGTTTCATGATGGCGAACTTAAATGGTTTCGATCCCGCTAAAGATATGGTGCCTGTTAGTGACATGCTTGCATTAGACCGTTGGCTTCTTGATCGTGCTTCCTTGTTGCAAAAAGAATTGGACACAGCTTATAACGAATATCAATTCCACACGGTTAACCAGAAAATTCAGAACTTCTGTTCGGTTGATTTAGGTGGTTTCTACCTTGATGTGATCAAAGACCGTCAATACACAACGCAAGAAAATAGCTTGGCTCGTCGCTCAGCGCAAACTGCTTTGTATCATGTTATGGAGGCTTTCACTCGTTGGATTGCGCCAATCTTGAGCTTTACTGCAGATGAAATCTGGCAAACATTACCCGGTGAGCGAGGAGAGTCAATTTTCCTAGAAACTTGGTATGAAGGCTTAGAAGAATTTTCTGGCGAAGAAAAATTAGGTCGTGACTTCTGGAAGTATGTTCTTGAAACGAAAGTCTCTACTAATAAGGTGATCGAGGCTGTTCGTGGAGAAGGTAAGATAAAAGCGAGTCTGAGTGCTGAAATCACTTTGTATTGTGATGAAACATTGCAGACAACACTGAGTCTTTTGGGTGAAGAGTTGCGATTCGTTTTAATCTCCTCTGATGTGAAAGTATTGCCTTTGAGTGAAGCTGGAGTGGATGCGGTAGATACAGATCTAGAAGCTCTAAAAGTGCATGTTGCACTGAGTGAAAATGCTAAGTGTGTTCGTTGCTGGCACCACCGTGAAGAGGTTGGCAAACGTGAATCTCATCCAGAGCTTTGTGATCGTTGTATCTCTAATTTACCGGATGGGGAAGGTGAACAACGCCTGTACGCATAAATGACAGTCTCTACTATGTTCAAAAGAGTGCAGCGCTGGTGGGCGCTGGCTCTTATTTTGTTCGCATTAGATTGGGTGACTAAGCAGGCCGTTGAGGCGTATTTGTCTTATGGGCAGGAAATTCTTCTGTTACCATTTTTTGATCTGACGCTTAGATACAACACAGGGGCCGCTTTTAGTTTTCTTGCGCAAGCCGGTGGCTGGCAGCGTTGGTTTTTCTCTGTGGTTGCCTTGGCTGTTGTGGTGGGAATTAGTTGGCGGTTGATTAAGATTGCGAATGAAAATCGTTGGGAGGCGTTGTCTCTTAGCTTTATTCTCGGCGGTGCCATTGGCAATTTATATGATCGACTGGTTTATGGTCATGTTGTGGATTTTATTCAACTGCATTGGCAGCAAGCTTGGTATTTTCCTGCTTTTAATGTGGCAGATAGCGCGATAACCGTTGGTGTTATTTTAATGCTGCTTGAAAGCTTTTTTGTTAAGAAAACAGAAGGTGGCAAATGAGTGTAATTACAGAGAATAGCCGAGTGACACTTCATTTTGAGTTATCTCTTGAAGATGGTTCTGTGGTGGATTCTAACTTCTCTCAAGCGCCTGCAAGTTTTGTTTTTGGTGATGGAAGTTTGTTACCTGCATTTGAAGAGGCACTTTTAGGGATGTCAGTAAATCAAGAGTCCTCATTGGTTATGCCCCCAGAAAAAGCCTTTGGTGTTCACAACGAAAGTAATATTCAGCGTATGCCTCGTTCTCAATTCGCAATGGACTTGGAAGAAGGTATGGTGGTTTCTTTTGCTGATATGAGCAAAAACGAATTGCCAGGTGTGATTGCAGAGATAGGCGAAAAAGAAGTGGAGGTAGATTTTAACCACCCATTAGCAGGTCGTTCGCTTACTTTTAAAGTACGCATTGTCGCAATAGAGGATGCTGCATGAGTTTTGCTATTCAGCTTGCGAATCCTCGCGGCTTTTGTGCTGGTGTTGATCGTGCCATTGAAATCGTTAATCGTTGCTTGGATCTATTTGAAGCACCGATTTATGTGCGTCATGAAGTTGTGCACAATAAATTTGTTGTTGAGTCATTAAAAACACGCGGAGCGGTGTTTGTTGATGAACTGGATCAGGTGCCAGACGACCATATTGTTATCTTTAGTGCGCATGGTGTTTCAAAATCTGTTCGTGACGAAGCGACTAATCGAGGTTTAAAAGTATTTGACGCGACTTGCCCTCTTGTCACCAAGGTGCATTTAGAAGTATTGCGTTACTCCCGTGACGGAATGGAATGTATTTTGATTGGTCATGATGGTCATCCAGAAGTGGAAGGGACAATGGGGCAATATGATAATCGACAAGGTGGTGCTATTTATCTTGTTGAAACACCTGAAGATGTGGCGAACCTAAAAGTCAAAGATCCAGAACATTTGGCATTTGTTACTCAGACTACTTTATCAATGGATGACACTTCGGTTGTTATTGATGCATTGCGTCGTCATTTTCCAAAAATTCGTGGCCCTAAAAAAGATGATATTTGCTACGCAACACAGAATCGCCAAGATGCAGTAAAAACATTGGCCGAAGCATCTCAGCTCGTGTTAGTTGTCGGCTCTGTGAATAGTTCTAATTCGAATAGGTTGAAAGAATTAGCAGAGCGAATGGGGGCTAAAGCTTTTCTGATTGATAACGCTAGTGAGATTAATGTCGACTGGTTTGATGGTGTCTCGAGTGTTGGTGTAACCGCGGGGGCATCTGCTCCCGAAGTGCTGGTTAATGAAGTGATATCGCGATTAATTGATGAGGGTGGTAGTGCGCCTGAAGAATTGCAAGGTAGAGAAGAAAACGTTTCTTTTTCTATGCCGAAAGAACTTCGTATTGTTGAAGTCTAGTTTTAAAGCTTTTAAAAAGCCCTGTTACTTAACTGTAGCGGGGCTTTTTTGTTTTGATTTGATTAAAAACACTCTAAAAAAGGTGTTTTTGTTTGTTATGTGAACAAAAAGGCTTTTGTATTAAATTAATTGTCTTTTTTGACATAAAAAGGTTGCACA
>NZ_JBDXMW010000022.1:0-24260 GCF_039939215.1 Marinomonas sp. 5E14-1
CATTGCCAGTAACAATACCTACTATTTCTTCAATCTCTTTACCAGGAATTGACTCGGTAGTCGAATAAATCATAAAGCTTCCTTGAAAACATAACATTTTAATAGTGCGCATGCGCGTTTACACATTTTTAAAACTCTTCAAATATCTCTATAAAACACTGAATTATAATTAGTTTATAAATATATCCACAAAATAGAAATCTAGCTAAACGAGCGTGCGCGTTATCACTTTTATCCCCAGCGCGTTATCTCTGCGTTGGAAATCCTTATCCATTGATACTAAAAGACTTTTTATTTATCTACCAGTATAAACGCGCAAAATGATGTTTATTTTTTAGACAACATGAGCAAAGAACTAGAAATTAAAAAAATAAGCTGTATATTTATACAGTATATAGAGTTTTATCCACAAGGAGTGTGCAATGTCTTCAAGCCCTTTTCTCAACTTTATTCGAAGCGAACTTCGCTTACGCGGTTATAGCTTAAAAACAGAAAAGTCTTATCTGTATTGGATTAAATACTTCATTCGTTATCACCAGCTCAAACACCCAACCAATATGGGTCCAGAGGAAGTACGCGATTTTTTATCATTTCTTGCGGTTGAAAAGAATGTGGCGATTAATACTCAAAAAGTAGCATTAAATGCCCTCGCTTTTTTGTATAACAAACTACTCGATCAGCCATTGGGTAACTTAGGCTTTCAACATGCAAAACAAGGAAGGCGACTACCTATTGTTTTGTCTCCTCCTGAAATACAAAAAATATTCTTCAATCTAAATGAACGAGATCATTTAATTTTCTCATTATTGTATGGATCAGGACTGAGGATTAGTGAATGTTTACGAATTCGTATTCAAGACATTAATTTGGAACAAGGCAGTTTGGCGGTACGATGCAGCAAAGGGAATAAAGACAGAACGACTATTTTAAGTCGAAAATTAGCGGAGTCGATCAGTAACCAAAAGAACTATGCTTTGAAAATCCAACAAAAAGACAATTCAAAAGGTTATGGTCCTTCTTTACCTTTTGCTTTAGGTAAAAAATACCCTAATGCTTTTCGACAATTTAGCTGGATGTTTTTATTCCCATCGGTGTCCATTTGCCCTCACCCACTGACTGGCGAATTATGCCGTCATCACTTACATGAAACGGTTCCTCGAAAAGCACTAAAAAAGGCAGTCTATGCGGCAAATATTTTAGAGAAAAGGGTAAATTGCCATACATTCCGTCATTCTTTCGCGACCCACTTATTAATGGCAGGCCGAGATATTAGAACGGTTCAAGAATTACTTGGCCATAATGATGTTTCTACCACTCAAATCTATACTCACGTTATTGGGCAGCATTTTGCTGGCACTGACAGTCCTATTGACCAGTTATTATGATGTGTAAAAATAAAGCAATTTGTCGAACTAAAGTTCGACCTACAAAGAGATGTTGTAGAAAATGAAAACGGTGTTTCCAATGCCAGATTACGGTCGTTCCTCCCTCATCGTGACCTACGATGTGAGGCGTTTGAAAGGTGACATTTCGAGGAGGAATGTCATTTTCAAATAATTCCCTCGCTGCTCTGGATCAAGACACAACCCCATCTTAATCTTCCCCTTGAGAAAAAGGGGAAGAGACTAAACACCTAAACCTCAATCTTATCTTCATTCAGCGCACTATTGATTTCTTTCCATGTTAAACCGCTGCGTTTTTTGGTTTCTGGTAGCCCTTGTTGTGTAAGTTGGATGATTTGTGCGGAGATGGAGATGGCGATTTCGAAGGGCTTTTTGCCTTCGATTTCAGGTAAACCAACTGGGCTGTGAACGGAGTCAATTTCGGCTTGGCTGAATGAGGCGCTGGCGAGGCGTTTACGGAATCGTAGTGCTTTGGTTTTAGAACCGATGAGGCCGATGAATCGGCAGTCTTTGCGATCCAGTAAGGCTTCGGTCAGTTGGTAATCCAGTGCGTGGTCGTGGGTCATGATGAGGGCGATTTCGTTTGCGCCCATTTTCTCTACGTGATCCAGCATAGATTCGTACAAAAAGGGTGTGACGTTAGCGGGTAAACCTTTGATTTCTTGATCTTGGGCGAGGTTGTCGCGGCTGTCTATCCAAGACACTTTGGCTTGCATGTTGCTCAACACATTCACCAAGGTAGAGGCCACGTGTCCCATGCCGAATATGGTGATTTTCGTTGCGGGTTCTGGGAAGTATTCCAGCAATACACTGACCGAACCGCCACAACATTGGTTGGTTTTCGCAGCGAGTGGGAAATGCTCCAACAAGTGAGATGCGCCTGTGTGTTCGCCTTCCAACATGCCTCGGGCTTTTTGGCAGACAGCGTATTCCAGCTGCCCGCCGCCTATGGTGTCGAAGGTGTGATCCGTGGTGATGATCATCTTGCTAGACGATTCTCTCGGCGCTGAACCTTGAGTGCCGATGACAGTGGCAATCACCCACGCTTGCCCTGCTTTTTCCACTTCAGCTAAGGCTTGAATCCAACTCATTGATGACATCATAAACAGATCTCCCTAAAGGATTTTCACACTCTTCTCAGAATTTAATACAGCGCCAGCACTGAATTCTTTCGCCGCTTGCATGCTGTAGAACACGGCTTCTGGCGTGGCTGGAACAGACAAAGGTGGCGAGAATGTGTGATCGCTCATGGCGGCACAAGCGTCTTTCAAAGCACACCAAACGGAAATACCCAGCATTAACGGTGGCTCGCCCACGGCTTTGGAGCGGTAAACCGACTCTTCACTGTTGGCGCGATCGAACAGCTTCACATTGAATTTCTCTGGCACATCCGCGGACGTTGGAATCTTATAGTTGGCTGGGCTGTTGGTGGTAATGCGCCCTTTTTCATCCCAGCTTAATTCTTCCGAGGTGAGCCAGCCCATGCCTTGCACAAACGCCCCTTCAATTTGGCCGATATCAATGTCCGAGTTAATGGAAGCGCCCACATCATGAAGAATATCCACTTGAGTGACCTTGTATTCTCCCGTAAAGGTATCGACAACCACTTCCGCGACCGCTGCGCCATTGGCGTAATACAAGAAAGGACGACCTTTGGCGGCTTTTCTGTCGTAGCCAATTTTCGGTGTTTTATAGAAACCAGTAGATGAAAGCGACACGCGGTTCATATAAGCCAACTTCACGAATTCTGGGAAGCTCATGGTTTCTTTTGCAAGGAAAACCGTGTCGTCTTCAATGGCGAATTCCTCCGCTGCGATGCCGAAGTGTTCCATGGCGAATTCTTGCAAACGGACTTTGATAGTTTGCGCTGCATCAAGTGCCGCCATTCCGTTCAAATCCGTCCCAGCCGACGCGGCCGTTGGCGACGCGTTCGGTACTTTATCCGTACGAGTCGAGCCAACATTCACACGCTGATAATCAATACCAAAGGTTTTCGCGACAATTTGCGCCACTTTGGTGTACAAACCTTGGCCCATTTCCGTTCCGCCATGGCTTACGTGAACGCTGCCGTCCGTGTAGATATGAACCAAAGCGCCGCCTTGGTTTAGGTGTTTTGAGGTAAAGGAAATACCAAATTTCACTGGCGTCAGCGCCAAGCCTTTTTTCACAAATGGGCTTTGCTTGTTGAAAGCTTGAATGGCACTACGACGAGCACGATAACCCGAGCTTTCTTCTAGCTCTTCCATCAGCGTCAGTAAGACATTTTCGTCCACTTCTTGGCCGTAAGGGGTTTTGCTTTTGCCGTCTTGATAGCAGTTGAGTTTACGAATATCCAAAGCGTCTTTGCCTACAGAACAGGCGATTTCTTCCACCACAGTTTCCGCGAGCAACACACCTTTTGGTCCACCAAAGCCACGGAAAGCCGTGTTCGATACGGTATGGGTTTTACCGCGATAACCGCTGATTCGAGCATTGGGTAAGAAGTAAGCGTTGTCCGCATGAAACATAGCGCGGTCGACAACGCCATCTGATAAATCCGCCGTACAGCCACATTTACCCACCATGTCATATTCGGCGCTGAGAATTTCCCCTTCCTCTGAAAAGCCCACTTCGTAGCTGTTCCAGAAGTCGTGGCGTTTGCCTGTTTGCACCATGTCGTCTTGGCGCGGCATACGGTATTTTACTGGGCGACGATTACGAATCGCCAACACCGCCGCCATACAACCTAATACCGCCGCTTGAGATTCTTTACCGCCAAATCCACCGCCCATGCGGCGCACTTCGACCAAGACTTGCCCTACTGGCACGCCAAGTACTTTTGCCACCAGCTTTTGCACTTCCGCTGGATGCTGAGACGAGGCGTAAACCACGACACCGTTGTCTTCGGTTGGCGTGGCGACACTGATTTGCCCTTCCAAATAAAAGTGCTCTTGGCCTTTGATATAAAGGTCAGATTTGATCTTACGAGGCGCAGACGCCATGGCCGCTGACACGTCGCCACAAGTAATGGTGTGTGTTGGCAAAACGAATTCTTGGCGCGCTAAAGATTCTTTCGGATGCAAGGTGGCTTCGCGAGTTTTGTATTCTATTTCCGCCAATTCCACCGCTTGTTTCGCTGCACGAAAACTGGTCGCGGCCACCGCAAAAATAGGCTGACCAATATAATGGACGAAGTCGCCCGCTAAAAGTAAATCGCCACTCAGTACAGGCGACACATCTACTTCGCCGGGAATATCCGATTGCACAATCACGTCGATCACACCCGGATACGCACGTACTTTTTCTAGGTTAATGCTAACAATATCGGCGTGCGCTTCGGTGGATTTGCCTGTCGCCACGTGTAATTCGTTTGGCCATTCTGGCATGTCATCAATGTAGATGGCTTCGCCTGTCACGTGCTTTTTCGCCGATTCATGAATCGGTTGTTTGAGTTTGTTGTTAAAGGTTTGCCCAGCGACCTTGGCATTGTCTTTTTGTATGGTTAAATCGTTTGGAAGCTTACGCATGAGACGCTCCTCCTTGCTGAGCACTTTGGCTGGTGTTGGACGTCAGTTCATAACCGGGGGAAGCGTCTGACACTGGGTGACCAGAGAAAGTCGGAATCGAATGTCCATTCAATTCTAACCACGCTTTTCGCACGAGATTACACGCCATGTCAGAACGGTAACGAGCGCTGGCACGCATGTCGCTGAGTGGCGTCAATTCGTCTTTGAGAATCGTCAAGGCATTCGACAAAGCTTGTTCGTCATTTACGTCACTATTGAGCAAAGCAGCTTCGGCTTTTTCCGCTCGAATCGGTGTGGCCGCCATGCCGCCAAAGGCCAAACGGAGGTCGCTGATTTGGCCATCGTTCACGTTAAATCGAGTTGCTAGCATGACGCTAGAAATGTCGTCTTCCATGCGTTTCGACACTTTATAAAAGCGATGGAAGTCCGCTAATCTGGCTAATTCCATGGTAAAAGACGCGATCACTTCGCCTTCTGTTAATACGGTTTGCTTGTAGCTTTGGTAAAAGTCATGAATGCTGACGGTGCGCTGACTGCCATCCAAATTCACGATCTGAATGTCCGCATCAAATGCCAATAAAATGGGCGGCATATCGGCAATCGGGGAAGCGTTCGCCACGTTGCCGCCGATGGTTCCGCGATTACGAATTTGGCGAGAAGCAATGCGTTCAAGAAGATGATAAAGGTGCGGATAACGGGTTTTACTGAACTGCTCTAATTCGCTGTAAGTAACCGACGCGCCAATGGTCAATTGCGTGCCATTGTCTTCAATCTTGGTCAATTCATTGATTTGAGAGACATCAACCAGCACACCAAAGTCATGGAAACGCTGGGTGTTTTCCAGCATCAAATCGGTTCCGCCTGCAACCAAAGTAGCGCCTTTATGATCCGCTTTGATCGTTAAGAATTCGACCAATGTTTGAGGCTGAAAGTAATTGTTGGCGGCTTTCGCTTCGGCTTGCAAGCTGGCGAGTTTGGCTTTGATAGACTCTGTATTGTCCGCAAGGTTTGACCAAGGTGTTAGCTCTTCAACTGACGATTTTTGCATAGCAAGGCCAGCATCAATGATCGGGCGGTAGCCAGTACAGCGGCATAAGTTACCAGAAATAGCATCGCAGACAGATTCGCGGTCTATGGTTTTATCAGAGGCTTGGCTGTTTTCATAAAGGCTGGCGAGGGAGAGAATAATGCCCGGTGTGCAAAAACCACATTGGGAACCGTGATGTTCCACCATGGCTTGTTGAGCTGGGTGCAATTTATCCGCATCAGAAAGATATTCCACCGAAACTACATGTTTTCCGTCCAGCGATTGCACAGGCGTAATGCAGGAATTAAACGTGGAATATTTCAACTCGCCTTCTTCCAATGCACCAACTAGAAGCGTACATGCGCCACAGTCACCCGAGCCACACCCTTCTTTGGTGCCGGTTAAACCGCGCTTTTCTCGTAAATAACGTAGCGCAGAAAAGTCGCTAGGCAAGGTATTATCTTCTATTAGCTCATCATTCAGTACAAACTTCAAAACACTCTCCTCAATGTTCTTTGAGTAGATTATGCAAAAACTTGACCAATCGTACAAACTTTAGTTTACGTCTAAAAAATACACTTCTATCTTTTAAGTTACTTTTCTTTTCAGCCTTATCCAAGCCCCACCAACACATGCTAGCGTCAGCATAATGACCAGCATGAGATTAAACCCTATAAACTCGGCGACGGCTCCCATGAGAAACGCCCCAATCGCTGGGCCACCAAGAGCAAGCATGATCCAAAGGCTCATCACTCGACCTCGAATAGAATCTGGTGTGGATAGCTGGATTAGAATTTGGGAGCCTGCGCCAATGACGGTCATTAATAAGCTCAGTAGAAAAATAAAGACACCTAAAAGCTTGGCCGAGGGAAGCAATAAAATAGCCAACAGACTTCCCGCGGTACCCAGCATCGCCATCATGATGAAAGAAACTAAGCGTGCTATTTCTCCCTTTTGCTTTGAGATAAAGAAAGCACCAAAAATAGAGCCGGCACCGGAACAAGCGGTAAGAACGGCCAAATCATGGGGCTGCCCTTTTGTAAACGTCCCAGACAAGGCGGGTAAAAGCTCAATTAACGCACGCCCTACTTGGCTATTAATTAAGGTCATCATTAACATTAAAAGAATGAATTTAGATTGGTAGGCAAAGCTAAAGCCTTTTATGAAATCCTTAAATTTACTTTGTTTTGTCTCTGGCGGCGTGGGAAGCATGGATTTTAAACGGACATTAAAAAGCACGGCGCATAAAAAGAAAATCGCGCTGATGAGAAAGATGTATTCAGGCTTAATGAGAGTCAATAATGCAGCAGCAATAGCAGGAGCAACCACCCGCGACAAATTAAAGAGAATGGCACCTAACCCGACGGCATTAGGCAATGTTTCCTTATCCACTAGCCTAGGAATCAGTGACAATCTTAACGGAGACCCCGCAGACGCCACACACCCAAATACAAAGGCAATGACCAATAAGCTAAATACAGAAGGGGAAATAAACAGATAAAGAGCAAATGTAATAAAAGCTAAAAAGGACTGCATAGAAAGCCAAACTAACAGGCCATTACGCAAATCCACTCTATCTGATACGACACCGAAAAAAGGTGTCACAAATAAAGTAGGAATCAATAAGACAAAACTGACAATCCCGACCCAGAAAAACGATTCTGTGATTTCCCAGACCAACCAGCCAAACATAAAACGCCCCATCCACACGGCTAACGTAGAGAACAGGGAAGCGAAAAAATAATGACGGTACTGAGCTTGTTTTAACGCTGAAATATCAAAGACAGATGACAACTTTTTAAGGTATTGCATAAATAGGGAAGCTCATTAACAGGTCGTTATTATATTAATCACACCATCATAGCACTAACCTACTTTTCATTTTCTAATAGAATTATCCGTTCTATTAAAAAAGGCCGATTACAAAAGGCTGATAATACAAACATTTTCAGCCTTTATGATGAGTCGACCTAGGGTCACTAAGTCAATAGCTCAATACAGTGAAACTGACTATTCATGCCTTCATCTCGCAATGGAATAATGGCTTGATAGGCATCACTGTTATACCAATCTTGCGCACTTTGTTTGTCTGGGAATTGGATAATAACTTTTGCCGGATGGGCCGCCTCGCCATGCAATATATCGAATGCACCTTTCGCAATAAAATGGCCGCCGAAAGGCTTAAGTGTCTCTACTGCTTGAGCACGATACGCCTCCATTTTTTCTTTATTAATCGGTGTGAAATCCACAAGAACTAAACTGGTCATTTTCATTTCCTCTTTCAGTAAGTAAGTTGACATAGAATAGTGCCGTAAAAGAAACTAAACAATAATCAAAAAATTAACGGATTGTTTAATAATATGAACAGCGTCAAATTAGCGCCTTTACTTTTAATTTTTGTTGAAGTGGCAAAAAAACGCTCTTTTACTGCGGCCGCCAAGCAGTTAGGTTTGAGCAAGTCGGCCATAAGCCAGCAAATTAAGCGATTGGAAGAAGCAACAGACCAACAACTCTTAGTCAGAAACACGCGCGGAGTGGTTTTAACCGCGGTAGGTGAAACCTTGCTCGCAAGAAGTGAACTGCTGAGTGAACAACTCAATTTTACGCTGACCGAGCTTGATAGCGCCAAAGAACAACCTAGTGGCCATTTTAAAGTCTCAGTTCCGCCCTTTTTTGAAAAAGATATTGTGGTTCCTGCTTTAAGGCAATTGAGTTTGGAATTTCCTAAGATTGCCCCTGAACTTATTGTCACTGGGCATTGGCAAGATTTGATTGAAAACAATTTGGATGCGGCTATTTTTGGTGGCAACATCAAAGACACAAACTATCGCGCTTTGCCCATAGGCGAGGTATCCGAAGTACTTTGTGCTTCCCCTCGCTATATTCAAAAACAAGGACAACCAGCCAATATAAATGCATTAGCTCAACACAACTTTATCGCCACTCCTTGGCAACATGACGTTCTAGAGTTATTCGATGAGCAGCAAAATAAACACTCGATTTGCGCCCATCATTGCGCAAAAGTAAATACATTACAGACGGTATTAGAAATGACTCTAAATGACATGGGAATAGCCTTCTACCCTGAATTTTTAGTGCAGCCTTATCTTGCAAGCAAACAACTCATCCAAGTACTACCAACAATAAAAGGCAAAGCATGGTCGTTTTATTTTCTACACCAATATAAGGGAGAAAAGCCTATACACATCACTCGTTTCTACG
Organism: Marinomonas sp. 5E14-1; assembly: GCF_039939215.1. Taxonomy (NCBI): domain Bacteria; kingdom Pseudomonadati; phylum Pseudomonadota; class Gammaproteobacteria; order Oceanospirillales; family Oceanospirillaceae; genus Marinomonas; species Marinomonas sp. 5E14-1. The sequence continues at coordinate 9,159 of NZ_JBDXMW010000022.1, forward strand.
AGTTATTCCGCCACTTTTTTTACCAGAGAAAATAAGATTTAAATTCACCTTTTGAGCTGGGCTGCTCATTAAAAATACCACTATAGACCGTCACTTAAATATACGCTAAAGCGTCTCTAAGCAAAGTAAAAAAACATTTGATACCACCCTTTTGTGAGGCGATTTAACAAAAGCAATTTCAATCAAGTTTTCTCCTATGTCTTCTGCCAATATAGGAAACATAGTGTTTAAACAAGATAGGCAAATCGGCTAAATGAGCAACTACGATCAAAACATTTCACGAGTATGTGATTACATTAATCAAAACCTTGATGACGAGTTGTCTTTGGATAAATTAAGCCAAGTTTCTGGCTTTTCTAAATACCACTTTCATCGTATTTTCACGGCACACACAGGCTCTAGTCTTATAAAGTTTATACAAATCTCTCGCCTTCGACGCGCTTCTTTTCGCCTCATGCTAAAAAACAAAATGAAGATAATTGATATTGCCTACGAAGCGGGCTTTGACAGTGCTGAAGCTTTTTCACGAGCTTTTAAGCGTGAATTTGGCCAAACTCCCTCCACGTTTAGAAATGCGCCTCAGTGGATTGAATGGCACGAAAGGTCTGAATCATTATCGATCAAAAAGGCTGAGCAGCCAGAAGTAAGAATAGTGGATTTTGCAGAAACCAAAGTCGCCGTTTTAGAGCATCATGGATCCCCTGAGTTAATGTATGAAACCTCTCAGAAATTTATGAACTGGCGTAATGAGAGCAAACGGTTCCCAGCCAATACAACCCTAAGTTTCGGGCTGGTGTATGCTGATCCTAAAAAAGCGAATCCCGATGATTTTCGTTTCGACTTTTGTAGTTCGATTAAGGGAGACGTGCCTGAAAATGACCATGGAATCATAACCAAAACCATCCCTGCTGGACGATGTGCCGTCTTTCGTCACTCAGGCAGTTTTAAAAATATTAGACATGGCATTCATTATTTGTATTCCACATGGCTGGTTCAAAATAATGCTGAATGTCGAGATTTCCCTTTATTTTTTCATTATATCAATACCATCTATGACGTAGATGAACACGAATTACTCTCTGATATTTACTTACCAATAAAATAATTTCATTCAATCTGGAAAAACTAAAATGACAACGCCTTCTCGCAATCTTTTTCTCACTGGCTCATTAATGTCGGTGTTTTTAAAGACCGCCACGCCCATCATTTTTATGATGCTGGTAAACGGTTCCTTTTCATTGGTTGACGCTTACTTTCTTGGTGAATATGTCGGTACCGATGCATTAACGTCTGTAACCTCTGTATTTCCTGCATTTATGATGTTGGTTGCCTTATCTAGCTTGGTATCCACAGGATTTTCTAGTGTCATGGCAAGGTTATTAGGTGCTGGTAAAAGAGTAGAAGCAAAAGACGCTTTTTCTCAAGCCATTACTCTGTCTTTGATTGTGTGTTTGTTTTTGATTGGTCTGTTTTTCATCGGTGGAAAGACTCTCGTTCTATTCGTTAATAACGGTTCAGAAAGCCTTTCAGCAATGAGCTATGCCTATTTATCGCCTCTCATTTTGTTTTCTCCTCTACTTTTTATACTCACAGTTAACAGTGACTGTTTACGTTGTGAAGGAAAAATGGCGTTTATGGCGGTGGTTCCACTGCTGTCTGTGTTACTAAATGGCCTATTTAATTATATTTTTATTGCTCAGCTGGAGTTGGGTGTGGCGGGTTCCGTGTACGGTACTTTATTGGCTCAAGCCTTATCTTTACTCGCTATCGTTATTTTCCGTCGCTATAAAGAAAATGCACTCAATATTTCGGCGATACACATTACCTCTCGCAGTACGCGATGGTTGGAATTTTTAGCCCTAGGCGCACCAACAAGCTTAACTTACATCGGCATTGCTCTAGTTTCTGCCTGCATCTTATACAATCTGCAAATTTGGGGAGCAAACCATTACGATACCACTGTCGCGGCCTATGGCATTATTACGCGCTTAACGACTTTTATCTTTCTGCCTTTACTGGGCTTAAGCATGGCGTTCCAAACTATTTTAGGGAACAACATTGGCGCACAAGAATGGTTGCGCTCAAACAGCGCAATAAAGATCGCGATAACAATAAGCTTACTTTACTGTGCAATGTGTCAGCTGATTTTCTTTGTCTTTAGGGAAAAGCTAGGCTTTGTTTTTGTTGAAAACCACCATGTGAGTGCTGAGGTAAGCCGTATTCTTCCTCTTATGACCATGACATTATTTTTGATGGGGCCAACAATGATGATTGGCGTTGTGTTCCAAGCCATGGGAGATGCCAAACGGGCGGCTATTTTAAGGTTGGCAAAGCTGTATGTCTTTACGTTACCTCTTATCTTTATTTTGCCTATGCAGATCGAAGAATTAGGCGTTTGGCTCGCTGGCCCGAGTTCGGAAATTCTAGGTTTAGTCTTAGCTTTTATCGTTCTCTATCAGAGACGGAAAAAAGAAGGCAATCCGTTCGGACTTTTCTTTCATTTGGATAAATAAACCGATTCATAAATTTGGCAGGATATATTGAAAATGGCGCTCTAGATCAAATTAGAGCGCCATTCTTAAAAATAAAAGCTCAAAAAAACAAAAAGCTTAGCAATTACCCATCGCTTTTCGTTTGAACATCTGTAACAAACCAAACGCCCCAACCACAGCGGCCACAACAATGGACGCTAAAATCCCCACTCCTTCAGTGATCCAAACACCTAGAACCAGTAAAAGAATCGTTGCGATGACCCATAAGAAATCGCCAAATGAAAAATATAAAATCCATAATTTATTCGGCATTGAATTCGTTGATACCCAAATTAAATGCAGTCCATTAAACAATAAAACGGCACCTAACAATGAAAACACCCAGTCTGGCGCTGGAGCTTCCCCTCCTAAAAACACCGCCACAGCGGACGGAATGAATAAGAAGATCAAACCAAACACAATACAACTTGCTGCATTTGCTCTCATAACGTTTTTTAAAGTGATCATATTTAACCTCTCATGTATACTTAGTTGACATAAGAATAGATAGAGGCATTAATATTGTCAACCAAGTTAACAAAAGAAAAACCAACCATGGTCGAGAGCCAAGCCCTTCAATTAGTTTTAGGGGCATCGCAGGTGAATGATTCGATTGCATTGTATTTATCTAACTATTTGAAAAATAAAGGCTATGCGTTTGCGACTCCAGCGGCTTTGAATTTTTTGAGCACACTCGAATGCGGAATTAACTATGGATCGGAAATTGCCAGAAATCTTGGCGTATCACGTCAGATGGTGGCAAAAACGGTAAAAGGACTTTGTCTTGCGGGCTATTTAGAGCAAGTTGATGGCACTGGGAAACAGAAAGAAATCCTCTTTACAGAAACAGGAGAATTGCTCATGTCAGAAGCTAGACAGCTATTGGCAGAAGTAGACAGCCGTCTTTCTAAACAGTTAAGCGAAGAATCAATCAACACAACCATTGAAAGCTTAAATCAAATACAGGCGTTGATGATGGAACTTATCGAGTCTTAGCATTTGAATTCATTGTGATATACCTGTTTATTATTAATCACTATAACTGTCTGTCTATTCGAATTCCTTACCCGAATGACGTATTCACGAAAGAAGAGCCTGACTCGCTACAAAGGCAGTAATTATTAAGTAAAAGGAGGTAAATTCTTATTTTAAGGCCTATAAAACCAGAGCGTCATTCTCTATATTTACTTTCACCTCATACCAAAGGATTTATTATGAAAAAGCTCACCTTTCTAACGAGTATATTCTTTCTTCTTATATTTCAGGTGTCGCACGCTTTCGCTGAAAAGGTTGAAATTACATTAGTTGATCAACTTAATGGCGTTTTAAATGGTTACTGTTTTGACATAGTCGGCGGTAATCAAAATATAGATATTACAAAAGGGCTGCATACTCACACCTGTTACAGCTATCGTGGAGAATTGGGGAAAGATCAGATTTTTGAGTCTACTCGTTTTTCAGAAAACACCCTTTATATGCCTAACTATGAAGTTTGTGCGACTTTATCAAGCTTAAACATAGGTGCGACACTAGGTCTTAAAAAATGTAATGCAGGGAAATTGCAATCTATCTCTTTTTCAGACTCAGGTAAAATCAGCCCAACTTCTGCACCTAACTTATGTTTAACGGCAGGCGAAGAAACACGATTTGGCTTAAGAGGTAAGTCTCCACATCAACTTAAAACCCTCACATTAGAAGCTTGCAGCGATGATAAGTCCGCTTATCAAACATGGCGTACGCGCACTTACGATGATGATCCAGTTTAAGAATCACACATCAAACCTGAGCTTACAGCGAGAGGGCTAAATTAAGAAGGAGTCAGACGACTCCTTTTTTTATTTCCACCATAAAATGCTCGCCTCATTTTTATGCACTTTTTGTTTAATATCGCCAATTCAAATTGCACCAAAATAGTTCAAAACCAGATAAAAAAGCACTATAAGATTACATTAAAAACAATAAACCATTGTTTTTATTAGACTAACAAGAACTGGAACAAATGTTGCTAATTAAAACAAAGATGAAACAAAAGATTCTAAACCCCCTCACTCTGTTGGAGACTTTTTATGAAAGCAGTAATGAAAACCACTCTTCGTCTTTCTTTATTAGCAAGCTTAGTTGCAAGCGCTTCTGCCATGGCTGCAGATAAAGTGACATTTCAATTAGATTGGTTACCTGGTGGCGACAAAGCTCCTGTTTATGTCGGTATCCAACAAGGCTTTTTTGCCGATGAAGATTTGGAAGTAAAAATTGCCAGCGGTCGTGGTTCTACCGATGCATTAACAAAAATGGCAACAGGCCAGTCTGACATAGGCAGCTCAGACATTGGCGCGTTAATGGCTGCAAGAGCACAGGACAATGTACCTGTTGTGGCGGTTCTTCCTTATTTTACTCAAGCTCCTCACGCATTTTTCGCATTAAAAGACAGCGGCATCAGCTCCATTACAGATTTAAAAGGGAAAAAAGTAGCCACATCGCCTTTCACTTCTTCTAATGCTTTCTTACCTTTGGTATTAAAACAAAATGGTTTGACTGAAGATGACATTCAACTTGTGAAATCTGATCCAGGTGCATTGTCTCCAATGATGATCACAGGCAACGCAGACGCCATCATCGCATGGGTAACAAACACAGCTCTGTTTGAATCTCAAGCCGCTGGTGCAGGCAAAGAAATCATCGAAATGCCTTGGTCAAATTCTGGTCTATCACTTTACAGTTCATCTCTATTAGCCTCTGAGAAATTTTTAGAAGAGCGCCCTGATGTGGCAAAACGCTTCATTAAAGCATTCGCTAAATCAATCGAATTTTCTTACAAGTACCCAGAAAAAGCCGGTGTCGACCTTCACAAAATGGTGCCAGAAGTGGATGCTGACATTGTTGCCGCTCAGCTGAAAAGCATCACTAACTTGGTTTATAACGACGTAACCGAAAAAGACGGCGTGGGCAAGTTCGATCCAACGCGCATCCAGCAAACATGGGAATACGTTGCTGAAGCAAATGGTCTATCTAAGACTTCATTAGACCCTCAAACTACTCTAAACACAGCCTTCACTCCGGAGTAATTCAGATGGACAATAAGCCTCTTGAGAGCGAAAGCTCAACAGGTGCAGCTTATGTCAGCATGAAAGACGTGGGTCATAAATATGACCCACGTCCTGATGCGACAATGGCTGTAAAAAATATTGATCTTGATATTCACAGACATGAATTTGTTTCTGTGGTTGGGCCTTCTGGTTGTGGTAAATCCACTCTATTACGTATGGTTGCAGGCTTGTTAATCCCTTCTCATGGAGAAGTGTCGGTTTTCAATCGTCCTGTTACTGAACCTCGTGATGACGTGGGCATTGTGTTTCAAAAAGCGAACCTTCTGCCTTGGCTAACAGTACGCAAAAATGTCCTTTTCCCACTCAAACATAAATATGGCAGCTATAGCGCTTCGGACGAAAGAAGAGCTAATGAGCTCCTTGCTATGGCAGGTTTAACGCAATTCTCAGACAAAATGCCAGACGAATTATCAGGCGGTATGCAACAGCGTGTTGGTATCGTTCGCGCTTTGCTATTGAACCCTGACATATTGCTCATGGATGAACCGTTCTCCGCACTGGACGCATTAACTCGAGAACAAATTGGTTTTGATTTACTCGACATCTGGAAGAAACAGCCAAAGACTGTGTTATTTATCACACATTCAATCAGCGAAGCTGTGCTACTTTCCGATCGCATCTTAGTAATGAGCAAACGCCCTGGCACCGTTCTGGATTTGGTTGAGGTTGATTTACCCCGTCCGCGCTCACAGCAAACCATTAACTCAACACGTTTTGCTGAATTAACTGATTTAATCCGAGGATATATTTATGAACCAAACACTCCCGCTTAAGTCTTGGTTAAAATATCAGGTAAATCGTTTTGCTCCTGCCTTGTTTTTTATCGGCTTGGTTATCCTATGGGAAATCATCTGCGTGGTTGGCAAAGTACCTAATTACATTTTGCCTTCCCCTTCTGCCATTGTGACGGCTTTTTTCAATGTGGAATTTTCCCGTTGGATGACGCACCTTTGGGCAACGCTTCGTGTGGCATTAATGGGCTTTGCTTTATCTATCGCCATTGCTTTGCCGTTATCGATTGGCATGATGCGCTCTGAGTTGATGAACCGAATCCTATACCCTGCTTTGATTGTGATCCAATCAACGCCTGTGGTTGCAGTTGCACCTTTGATTATTGTGTTGCTTGGTACTGACGATCCTTCTCGAGTTTTGATCACTTGCTTAATCACCTTCTTTCCATTGGTGGTTTCCACGACAACAGGGATGCTCGAAACACCACCAGAAATGGTTGAGTTAAGCCAATCTCTACGCGCTCCACGTTATCGTGAAACATGGCAAATTCGTATTCCGTATGCGATTCCGCACATTTTCAGTGGTTTACGTGTCTCCATTACTTTGGCAATTATTGGTGCAGTCGTAGCCGAGTTCGTAGCAGCTGAAGAAGGTTTGGGGTATTTCATCCAATTCTCAACCTCTTTCTTTAAGATTCCACAAGCTTTCGCTGGCTTAATCTTCTTATCTGTTATCAGTTTGCTTTTATTCAAATCGGTTCAATGGATTCAAATATGGTTCTTCCCTTGGAGCCTACCTAAGAAAAAGTAACAGGCAATATCATGAGTTTAAATGAAAAAGACGCAAAATTTCTCCGTCAGAGCTTTGCTCTGGCGGACGAAGCTAAACAACAAGGCATTCACCCTTTCGCTGCTATTTTGGTGGACGATCAAGAGAATGTTCTTATGTCACAAGTGAATGGTTATTTACCTGATTTAGATATGACAGGACACGCTGAACGCAAGCTAATGACGCGCGCCAGCAAAGCCTATCGACCAGACTTTCTGGCTAACTGTACCATGTACATTTCAGCAGAACCTTGTGCCATGTGTGCAGGTTCAGCTTATTGGGCCGGACTAGGACGTTTAGTTTACGGACTTAGCGAAGCAAGCCTTAAAGAAATCACTGGGAACCATCCAGAAAACCCAACTCTGGATTTACCCTGTCGTGCGGTATTTGACTCAGGCCAACGGAAAGTCGAAGTCATCGGCCCTTATCTTGAAGAAGAAGCAGCGGAGTTACACAAAGACTTTTGGTAAAGCCTTATCATTAAAACGTATCGGAGTAGAAGCAGTCAGGCATTGCCAGGTCATTGCTCCATCAAACTTCATAAATGGAGGGAGCAATGACAAATACTACTCGTTTAACAAAAAACCAATCAACAGAAACTCAGCTTACAGAGCTACAAAGAGAAGCCTCTTTTGGCGACGCAGGTGAAGATGCAGACGACCGTGAGGTTCGTGTCATCGACATGAGCGACTTTGAAAACCGTCGAGCAGAAATCACCGAGCAACTTTGGCTCGCCGCTACAGAGATTGGTTTCTTCCAGCTTTCTAATCATGGTATTTCCAGCAAAGACATTGCAGCCGCTTTCGCGGAATCCGATCGTTTTTTCAACCTACCAGAGGCAATAAAGGCCCAATATCCAAGACCCAAAGGGGTGAATGCAGGTTGGGAAAGTCGCAGCCAAATTCGCCCCTCAACAGGTACAAAAGACGAAAAAGAATCTTATCAAATTACCCAATACCACATGGACAATTTATGGCCTAACGAAGAAGAATTGCCAGATTTCCAAGCCAATAGTTTGCGTTTTGAAAAACAGTGCTGGGAAGTGGGAATGAAGGTTCTCTCGTGCTTTGCTGACAAGCTCGGTTTTGATCGTGACTTTTTCATCAAGGCTCACGATCCAAACCAAGAAGATTACCAAAGTACCTTACGTTTATTGCACTACTTCCCTACAAAAGGCGTAACAGAACAAGGCAATATTTGGCGGGCTGGTGCTCATACGGACTTCGACTGCTTAACACTACTTTTCCAGAATGAAGGTCATGGTGGTTTACAGGTGTGTCCTGGCGTCGAAGCAGAAACAAAACGCTGGACGAATATTCCGCCGTTACCGAACGTCATTACGTGTAATATCGGTGACATGCTTATGCGCTGGAGCGATGACAGACTTATTTCTAACTTACATAGAGTTCGCCTACCAAGAGTCGGTGAATATTGTGGCAGCCGCCATTCTATCGCCTTCTTCTGCCAAGCAAATAAAAAACAAATCATCCAAGGCCCAGAAAAACATTATGACCCCATCAGTGCAGCGGATTTCTTAAATCAACGTATTCATGCCAACTTTGCTGATAAAGAAACAGCCCAAAAATCGAGTTGATTCCATAAAAAAGGACTCTATTTAAGAGTCCTTTTTTATCGCGTTAAAACAAATCAGAGATTGATTCTATTTAGTTTTAACGACACTTTATCTACATTTACCATTTTAGCTAATGCTTCTTGTAACTCATCCATACTGCTGTATTGAGTCGTTGGATCATATTCGTCTCTATAATAGTGACCTTCTTTATTAAATACTTGGCCAAGCTGAAACTTGTCACCCTTTTCACCACGCCCACAAATTAAATAGACATCAAGTTCCATAAATACTCCAACCGTCATCATAAATAAGAACGATTATTATACATATAGAAACAAAGCGAGAAAGACAAAGATCACTAGGAAGAGCCATTTTGTGTGAATCAGAATGAAACGCTTTAAACACTTCTACCTGGTCATTTAAATCACAATGTCTTGTTGTTGGTTGAATTCAATGAACGCTTTTTCAAACATTACCAAGCCTTCATCAAATTCAGATCGAGTACTCAAACCACCTAACGCCACTCGAAGCCCGTTTTTAGCCTGTTGAATAGAAGATGGGTGACAGAATAAATCCGCCGTTCTGATCTTAATGTTTCGAGCAGCACAAAAGCCATTAAATTGATTCATGTTGATTCTGTTCGGTAAAAGCACCCAAACATTTAAACCGCCACGCCTTATTTCTAATCCATGTTTCTCTGCCAGCTTTTGATACGCTGCTTGCCGATAACGCATTTCATTGGCCAACAAAGTTTGGTTCTCTTGAAAATCCGCCTTCATAATAAAGCGTGTGGCTATTTCAACATTCATGGTGGACACCATCCAACATTGACTGTGAAGGTTAAGGTTAAACGCCTGTTGCCATTGTTTTGGCACTAAGGTGTACGCCACTCTCAAACCGCCCGCTACGTATTTAGACAGACTCGACACATAAAATACGCGATCTGCGGCTTGTTGTTGTAAGGGCGCTCGCCAGCTTTCTGGTAAACAATAGTTCACATCGTCTTCGATAATGTAAAAACCATATTGACGACTTAGAGCAAGGATTTTGGCCAAGGATTCAGAAGTGTACTGTACGTTAGTCGGGTTCTGCATATTCGGCGTAATGTACAAGGCTTTTGGTTTGTACTCTTTGCATAAGCTTTCTAATGCATCCAAATCCAAACCTGTTGACGTGATAGGAACAGACAAAGGATTTACACGGCAAGCGTCAACGGCTCGAAAGAAGCCCGGATATGCCATAGACTCATGCAAAATGTAGTCGTCTGCCTGAGCCAGTATTTGTAAACTAGTGTAGATACCTTGCTGCGCACCTTGGGTAAATACCATATCGTCAGCTTCGATATGAATACCTTTCGATAACAACCAAGTCGCAAATATCGTCTTGTGTTTTTGCACACCTTGAGCCGCATACGTCATGATATTTTGAACCGCGTTTGGGTCTTCAGCTAATTCATTTAATGCGTTTTTCACCAAGGTTTGCTGTCCGTACATCGGCTGCATACTGGACGCAAAATCGTACTCTTTAATGCTATTGTCGGCGAATGCCTCTGAAAGTGGAAAGTTTACATAGGTTCCTGCACCCAACCTGGCAATCACCAACCCTTTTTTTTCTAGTAAGTCGTACGCTCTCGTAACCGTCCCATGGGTGATCACAAACTTGTCTGCAAGCCATCGTTGCGCCGGAAGTTTTTGCTGATCGGGTAAGTCTCCAGCCAAAATAGCTTGCTCAATTAATAACGCCAACGCCTTGTACTTTGGTTGAGACACGCAAGTTTGATCAAAGTCACTTTTACTTATCTTCATAATTGTACCCATAACAATAAATAAATTGCCCACATTCAAGTTGTGTGAGAATCTTTATACATACAATATCTAATTAATTGTATTGATACAATTAACAAAACCTTGAACCATTTATTAACGTATTTGGAGTATTTGAATGAACCCTGCTCTATTAGAGATTTTGCCAGCTCTTGCTTTGTTCTGCCTTGTCGCCACGCTAACACCAGGTCCGAACAATATTTTATTGGCTAATTCTGGAGCTCATTTTGGTATTAGGAAAACCTTACCTCACGTACTAGGCATTCGCATTGGTATGACAGTACTCCATATTGCAATTTTGTTAGGCTTAGGCCAAATATTCAAATATTGGCCAGCCTTACATGACCTATTCACCTTTATTGCAGCGAGCTACATTGTCTATATGTCGGCCAAAATTGCTTTGTCCAAACCTCATGATCCGAAAAGTAATTTACAACCAATGAGCATCAAGGAGGCCACGCTTTTTCAAGCGATTAATCCAAAATCTTGGTCAATGCTGGTCACAGCGAGTTCTGTCTTTACACTAACGGGCGACCTTTTCTGGCCTTCTGCGTTGATATGCTTGATTGCCTTTAACACCATGACATTACCCGGTACTTTTATGTGGATTACAATCGGTAAACTGGTTTCAAAAAAACTGCAAAATCCGATCTTTCATCGTAACTTTAATTGGTTGATGGGGTTATTGTTGCTCACGACGTTGCCGATGATTTTTCTTTGATAAGAAAGAGTAAAGGTCTCTCTTAATGAAAAGAGACCTTAGTTTATCTCAATATTTGATATGACGATCTATAGACGCAATGAAGTGTTTAAATATCCGCCAACCTAAAGCCTGCAATTTTATGCACTTCATTAATGGCTCGATTAAACTCTGTCTCTAAGTCGTTTGGCGTTCTTTCTTCAAATCCAGATAAAATTTGCCCTTTCGTTGCGCCCTTTACCGCCATAATAAAAGGGAAGCCAAACTTACTTCGATAAGCATCATTGAGCTGTAAAAAATGCGCCAGCTCTTCTTCTGAGCATTGATCTAAACCCGCGCCCGCTTGTTCTGCTTTAGATTCATTGGTTAAAGTGCCACTCAATGCTGCTTTACCAGCAAGATCAGGGTGCGCACGAAGCAACATCAGCTTCTGCTCGTCTGTGCTTTGGTCTACCACCTCTTTCATTGCTACTTGAACTTTCTCGATGTCATCGAAATTGTCTTTCGGATGTTCGGCTTTTTGTCGCCACACTTGTTCAGCAACCCAAGGAGAGTGCTCATACACACTTCCAAATAAAGAAACAAAGTCCGCTTCGTCTAATGAATCAAACAAGACTTGTTCGTTTTGCATAATCGCTCTCCAACACCTAACAAAATACGAGGCAATCGCCCTTTCATTGCCATCGATCACTAAAAACTAGATAAAACAAATGGCACACATATTGATTATCATGAAACAATACTTTCATTGTTTGTTAATATCAAAAAATAATACACAGAAAGTGTCTGCAAAAGACAGGCAAACTCTTTTTATGACATAACTTAGCTAAGGAAATATTATGGGCTACTTAACAACACATATTCTCGACACCACAAAAGGTATAGCTGCTGCTAATGTTGAAATACATTTGTTCAAGCACAATACTGACGGTCAACGTACTCTCATCCACAACACAGTCTCAAATAGTGACGGCCGATGCGATACACCTCTACTAGCAGATGACAACTTTACCACTGGAGTTTATGAATTAGAGTTCGCGATTGATGAATACTTCGCCAAGCAAGGCATTGAACTGAAAGAACCGAACTTCTTAAATAACGTTGTCATTCGCTTCGGCATCTCAGATGAAGCAACTCATTACCACATCCCTTTATTGGTCTCACCTTATTCGTACAGCACTTATCGAGGTAGCTAACGCTTATCATGCACCAAAAACAAACAAAGCACTAAAAAAGTTCATAAGAGACATTGAAAACGGAAAACTGTCGCTTACCTAGCTTATCTTTGGATAAAGGATTTTCATTCCAAAAAGGTCAATAAAACAAATGTTTCACCTTCTATTTTATGGTAACTTTTGTTTCACAGTGCGCTTTTTACGTTTTAGATTGCAAATAGACACAGAGGAAATGACATGAAAGCATTAATCATTGGCGCAGGCATCGGCGGCATGACCGCAGCAGCGGCATTAAAACAACAGGACATTGATTGCGAAATTTTTGAAGCCGTAAAAGAAATCAAACCTGTTGGTGCAGCTCTTTCTATTTGGTCTAACGGTGTGAAGTGTATGAACCATCTAGGCATGGGTCATATTATGGATGAGCTTGGTGGTCCGATGCATAATATGGCTTACCATGATGGTTTAAGTGGCGAAGTCATGACTCAATTCAGCCTTAGCCCATTAGTTGAAGCAGTTGGCGAACGTCCTTGCCCTGTTTCAAGAGCCGAATTGCAAAGTCAAATGATTGATTGGTGGGGCCGCGATAAGATCCAATTTGGAAAGCGCATTGACAAAGTTGAGCAAACTGAAACAAGCGTAACCGCATACTTCACCGATGGAAGCACTGCAACAGGTGACTTCATGATTGCAGCAGACGGTACTCACTCCATTGTTCGAACACATGTATTGGGGTATCAAACTGAACGCCGTTACGCAGGTTATGTGAACTGGAATGGTTTAGTTGATATCGATGAAAACATTGCTCCAGCAGACCAATGGACAACCTTCGTCGGTGAAGGTAAGCGTGTTTCCATCATGCCGATCGCTGGCGGACAATTTTACTTTTTCTTTGATGTACCCTTACCTGTAGGGTTAGAAGAAGACAGGTCAACCGTCGTAACCGACCTAAAAGGATATTTCCAAGATTGGGCAGAACCCGTACAAAAACTGATTGATGCCATCAATCCAGACAAGACTAATCGTATAGAAATCCATGATATCGAGCCATTTGATACTCTTGTAAAAGGCAATATCGCTTTGCTTGGTGATTCTGCCCACAGCACAACACCAGATATCGGCCAAGGTGGTTGTTCAGCCATGGAAGACTCTGTTGTATTGGGAGAATGCTTTGCAGAAACAAAAGATATTGTCGCAGCGCTTAAAAACTATGAAGAGAAACGTCGCTTCCGAGTGAAAGACCTAGTCTTAAAAGCTCGTAAACGATGTGATGTTACTCACGCCAAAAACCCAGAAGAAACTCAAGCTTGGTACGATGAACTAAGAATAGAAAAAGGTGACAATATTATCGAGGGCTTACGTAACACTATCATCAATGGTCCGTTGGGTTAAAACGCGCCCAAATGCCTTCTAATACGAAAAAGGTGGATACTCAAATTGTATTCACCTTTTGCATTATTCCTTTCCCATTTTATGATTTACCCCTACTAAAAGTCCCCGTTTTGCTCGGCTTTTTTCTGTCTATTTGCTATATGATGCATGCCCCATTAGCAAATAGGCCCTACCCCCCTTAAATTAACCTATAAAACACTACCTAACGAACAAACAGCGTTATAAGATAATACTATCCCTTCAAGCAACCTAGATAAGGACAGTATTATAATGACGGCAAAAGGCAAACTACTTGGGTACATAGGCGCTTTATTTGTATCTGCAATCTTAATCGTCTCCATGACAGGTTATTTCAACTTCAAATCCAGCTCAGTGGAAGATTCAATTGAAAAACTAAAACTCGAATCTTTCTTAATTTCAAACGCGCTAGACCAACGAATGCAACGCTACTTTGATAGCTTAGAGTCCATACGAAGTGACTTACCAATAGGTAAAAACAACTATATTGATGAAGAGAAAACAAATATTAAATTCCAAGAAATCAAAGAATCTCTTGGAGTTCTATCTGTATATGCAGGTCTTGCTAATGGTAAAACTTACATAGAAAAAACAGGAGAACTACCTAACTTTAACGCGAAAGACAAAGCCAGAGAGTGGTTCTTAAGGATTTTTGCTGGTGAAAAAAGAATCATAACAACGCCATATAATGCTGCAGATGGAAAATACGTTATGGCCCTAGCAGTTCCTATTTTACGTGATAACGAAATAGTGTCGACACTAAACTTAAATCTACCAGTTAATAGCATCACTAGTTTTGCAGCTAGTTTATCCGAAACTGGCCAATTAATTGTTAGTCGATCTGACGGTTTCATTATGGCGTCCCCCGATACAGATAGTATTGGTAAAAACATATTTGATATTTTTCCGTCTTTTAAAGAACATTTTGATAAAGAAACTAGCCAACACACATACCGTTATAAAGGTGAAGATTACCTAGTAAGCAGTGCAAAAGTGGCCTCTTTGGGTTGGACTGTTTGGTCGTGGGATACAACAAGTCATATCAATGCTGCTTCAAACTCAAATCTTGCTCAAGGGCTTATTTTCTCTATTATTTTAATTTTGATCTCTCTCGTTATCATCTACTTAACAGTTGTTAAACTGATGTACAAACCGATAGGCGGCGAACCAAAAGAAATCGAAGAGCTTGTTAAACGTGTTGCCAATGGTGATTTAACACTAAATAC
>NZ_JBDXMW010000023.1:0-23512 GCF_039939215.1 Marinomonas sp. 5E14-1
ACTCGCTATCGGCAAAAGTGAGTTGGTGTGACATGGTTGAGGCTCTAAAACTTAAAGCGCGATTATCGCATGGCTAGGACTTGTTCGCATATTCCTTAGATTGCGAGAAAACTCTACTTTTGGCTGCTGATAATTTTCGGGAGGGTTACTGGGGTTCTCAGGCCTTGCTAGACAGCAGTTTAAAAATAAAATTTTTAAACTTTGGACCTGTTCTCATTGTGCACGTAAAACTTGTTGTAATCCACCTACCTTATAAACATGTACCGATAACATTAATGTATTAAGAGCACTTGGCTATTGGAAGCCACCTCTTCTTTTAGTTACGGTTAGTTCTTGGTTCGGTCCACACAGTTTTAGGGAGAATCTATACAAAACAGAAAGTCCAGAGACAACAACTGGTGGTAATGCGCTCAAGTTTTACTCTTCTGTTCGTTTGGATATCCGTCGTATTGGTTCGGTGAAGCAAGGCGAAGAGGTTATTGGTAACGAAACTCGTGTCAAAGTAGTGAAGAATAAAATTGCGCCTCCGTTTAAACAGGCTGAGTTCCAAATTCACTACGGTGCTGGTATTTATCGCATGGGTGAAATTATTGATCTAGGTGTTAAGCAGGGTGTTGTTGATAAAGCGGGTGCTTGGTATGCCTACGCAGGAAATAAAATTGGCCAAGGTAAAGCAAATGCAGCGCAGTTCTTAGCGGATAACCCAGAAATTGCTCAAGAGATAGAAGCAAAAGTTCGTGAAGACTTATTGCCAAAAGGCAAACCTACTGCAGAAAAAGCGAACGAAATGGAAGAGTCAAACGAGTTAATCTAGTAAAAATAGCTACAAAAACTGTTCTGAGAAATGCTCAATGCATCGCATTGGGCATTTTTTTATGGATTTATTCAGAGAACACGCAAGTAATTTTCTCCATGAGGTAATTCATTCTTGCCTCATATAGCATCAACTTAATTTAAGTGTATGAGAAAAATTTTGATGAGTTAGGTTCTGATATATCACTTAAGTATGTAGTAGAAGTGATTAGTCATTGTACTATGCTAATCAGTATTTTCATGGCTCAGTTCAACAAAATAACCATTTTCAATGGTTTTGGTTTTATAGTGCCAGCCGTATTTTTCAACCAGTTTTTCGGTCAATTCTAACCCTAATCCGAAACCCATTTCTTCATTGATCGATTGATTATTTTCCATATCGTCATTCTGATTGGTAATCGATATAGTAGATCCCGATTGCTGAATGACGACTTTGCCAGAGCTTGTATGTTGGAACGCATTACGAATCAGGTTAGTAAGAATAATCCGACATAAAACATCTGGCACAACCAGCTCGCTTTCATCTGTTGTGAATATTAACTCGACCGTTTTTCCTTTTAATAAGTAGTTGAGGTCATGAACTATTTGCTTAGTGAAATCGCCTAATACAATGGTACTTTTCGGCAAGATTTTGTCTTCTTGTCGATTTAACCACAACAGAGTCTCAGTAAGGTCAGTCATGTTTATGCCCGCTCTTTCAATGCGGTCTAGCACTTCAATTTGCTTTTCTTGATTGATGTTTTTCTCAATCATTTTACGCAAAAGTTCTGCATTCGTTCTGGTGACAGCAATAGGCGTTCTGAGTTCATGACTGGCGTAGCCTAAAAAACGCTTCTCTCTTGCAAGGCTTTCTTGTACGGATGCCAAGCTGGATTTTATGATATCGGCGAGTGTATTTAACTCGCTGTAACGAAAATCAGGCGTCGGTTTCTGCAACTCTGTTTCATTGAAAGATTTTGCCCAGTTTTTTAAAGCGTCGACGGAAACCGTTGCTCTTCGGAAGATAATAAAAAGAGCCAATGAAAAAGCACTTAACGCACTAACAGCAATCAATATAATGTAAAAAAGTAAGGGCACTCTACCTGATTCATCTGAAGGGCGAGAAGGTTCATTTAATACCATTGAGGCGTATTTCATTTTGCCATTATGGCTCACCTTTATCACAAAATAGATGTACTCAGGAGTTGAAAAAAGCGGATAACCTTCCGCTACTTTTGCGAGTTTATTCGTCACAAGTTTGGATTCATCAAAATGATCTAAAATTGCCTGCGGCAAATCGTGCCAATGTGCCGCAACCGTAATCTCCCTCATTTGCACTGGTTTCTCAGTCTCATCCAACTCGATGAAGATGGCTTGCGAATAAAGAAAATTGGCCGAAGCGGCATCCAAACCGGCAAAAAAGTATTTTATGGAAACACTGGATAAAACAGACACTAAAATAGCACTGGTGATCAGCAAAGATAGGACAATATAGCGTTTTAAACTGGACGCCATTTTCATGTTATAGACTCTCGTTTTAGGGCAAAACCATGACCTGGAATGGTATGTATCAAACTGAGTTGATCGTCTATCTCAACCGCTTTTCTCAAATTAAACATATGCACTTTGAGGCTATTACTGTCTGGCTGATCATCCCCCCACACAAACTGCATCAGCTTTTCACGTGATACCGTTTTAGGGGTTTCTCGCATTAAACATTCTAAGATTTTCAACCCTGTGGGAGAGAGCTTGATTTCTTGATCAGCGCGTTTGACCTGCTTCTGCTGTAAATCCAACTCTAGATCTTCAACGGTTAATTTGTAAACTTGGCCACTACGGCGACGAGACAGAACTTGAGTACGAATAATCAGCTCTTCCATAGCAAAGGGTTTAACTAAATAGTCATCCGCCCCAATCGAAAAGCCTTTCACTTTATCATCCAATGTATCTTTCGCCGTGAGCATAAGAACCGGTGTATCAATGCCCTGAGAGCGTATTCCTTTACAGACCTCAAGCCCATTCATTTTGGGTAAATTAATATCCAGTATGATCACATCATAATGATGGTTGGTGATAAGCTGTAAGCCCAACACTCCATTCGAAGCATGATCACACTGAATACCTTCTAGATCAAAATACTCGATAATGGCGTTAGCCAAATCAATGTCGTCTTCCACAACTAAGATTTGTAGATTCTCCGCCATTATCTTTTCCTTATTCCCCAAGCGTTTTTGGTAAAATCGTCACATTCGTGACTTTACGCTTTATTTTAGCGCCAAGCTCTTTTACATCAGACTGTATCATCAGCATAGATGGTGTCAGAATCAATGTAATGACCGTGGCAAAAAGAATACCGTAACCTAATGCCGCCGCCGCTGGAATCAAAAATTGCGCTTGTGTTGATGTTTCTCCTAGCAAAGGTGCAAGACCGGCAAATGTCGTAATAGACGTCAACAATACCGCTCGTAGACGCCCTTGGCAGGCTTCCCTGATCGCTTCTTTTACTGACATTGTTCCTTCTTTTACCAACTCATTAAAGCGAGAAACCAATAGCAAGCTGTCGTTTACCACCACGCCGCTCAACGCCAGAATACCGTTTAATGACAATATACTAACGGTTAAGTCATTTAACCAATGTCCTAAGATCGCACCCACAATACCAAATGGAATAGCAACCATAATGATTAACGGTTGAACGTAAGATTTCAATGGAATCGCTAACAAAGCAAAGATCATAATAAGCGCGAATATGAACGTAGATTTCATCGAATCCGTTGACTCTTGCTGCTGCTCTGCTTCACCAGAGAACTCAATTGTCACTGTTGGATACGTCGCGTTAATCTCTTTTACGATACTGCTCTGTAATTGAGAAACCAATTCATTGGACGCAATGATATCTTGGTCAACGGTCGCACTAATGTAAACCGCTCGGTAGTTATCAATACGAGTAATCTCAGACTCTTGATAATCAGACAACACATTAGCAACACTTGTTAGTGGTACAACAGTGCCATCCGTAGTTCTGACATTCGCATTTTTTATATCTGCCAAGTTTTGACGATCTTCTTCTGGGTAACGCACACTCACCGTTACTTCATCTTTACCGCGCTGATAACTCTGAACCGTATCACCACCAAAAGACTGCAATACTTGCTCTGCCAAGCTTGCTTCATCCATGCCTAATGCACGACCTTGGGCCGTCAACTCAAAGCGATATTGAGGTTCACCTAAATCTAAGTTGTCATCAATACCACTTACGCCTTCAATGCTTTGGAGCTTGTCTTTAAGCAAGTTCGCCGCTTCAAACAATAGTTCTTCATCGTTTGCTTTTAATTCCGCTCGGAAGCTTTCAACCAACTCTTGCATGGAAAGTATTTTAAGCTTTTTCACCCCTTCCATACCTTCAGACATTGCCGTCCATTCTGACGCAAACTCACCGCTTGAATAGCTAGAATCTTCACTTAACTCAATGGCTACCGTACCGGATTTGTCCTCATCCGCTAAGACTTGAACACTTGTAATACTTGGTTCGTCACTTGCTGCTTGACCGTATTTTTCACGCAATTTCTGATCAACAACAAGCGCATTCTTCTCAAGCGCCAACAAACTTGTTTGCGTTTGACCAAAGCTTACATCGTTGTACATGCTGATACTTGCATTCACCGTATCGCTTTCAATTGATGGGAAAAAAGCCACACGTACAGCGCCATTAAATGGCATACCAACAACCAAAATAAAGAGTGCAATAAAGATCATGACCACCGCATAGCGGAAGTTCAACGCAAGAACAATAAGCCTTCTATAAATATTCTTGTTAAACCAATCTAGGCTGTCTGTTGCGATTTGTTGAATCATGTTCAACGGATTTTTCTTCGTCGGTGCTCTAGTATCAACATGCGCCAAATGCGATGGCAAGATCAATTTAGATTCCACCAAAGAAAGCAATAAACAAATTGTTACGACACTGGCAAATTGAGCGTAAATTTCACCTAACTTACCTTCAATCATAGCGATCGATAGGAAAGCAACGGCCGTTGTTAATACCCCAAAAACAGTAGGTGCGGCGACCTTATGCGTACCCACGATAGTACTTCTAATCGTATCGCCTTCCGCTTGTCGTGTTGTATACACACTTTCGCCAATGACCACAGCGTCATCCACAATGATGCCCAGCGCCATAATAAAGCCAAAGGTCGTCATCTCATTAATGGTTAAGCCAACAAAGCTGTCTGTCATGAAAAACAAAGTACCGCAGAAAACAAACGGCAAACTTGCCGATACCCAAAAGGCAACCTTGATATTCAAAAACAAAGCCAATACAACAAAGACTAAGGCAATACCCATCAGCATATTTTCAATCAACAAAGATAAGCGATCTTTGATTAACACACTTTGGTCATACCAACTGTCTATTTCTACATTGACAGGCAACGTGTTACTTTCTTTCCATCTAGCAACCACTTCTTCCGCTTGTGACACCACATTAATAACGTCACTGTGCTCGTCCATCACCAACTCAATCGCCATGGCATTTTGCTGGTTATAGCGAGAAAGGCTAAAAGCATCATCTTCAAACGTATCGGTAACCGTCGCGATGTCACCCAATAAAATTTGATTACCCGTAGAAGGGGTTAATATCGGAATGGCTTTAAACTCTTCGATTTCATACGCCTGCTCAGACGCTTTTAATCTAACGGTTTTCTCACCATTTCTAAGGCTAGTTGAAATACTTGTGCCAGACGTGTTGTTAATGGCATCAGAAATATCCGTTAACGTTAGGCCGTAAGCTTGAAGTGTCTTTTCATCCACTTCCACTGAGACCATAGGGTCTAATGTTGCATTTACGGTTAAATCACGAATCGCACTTTGGCTCAACAAATCCGTTTTTAGCAGTTCCGCAAGATCTTGCAGTGTTTCGCGATCGGCATCACCATAAAGTTGCACCCATAACGCGTGCTCTTGACGGGAAGCTTTGCTAACAATTGGGTTTTCTGCCTCAGCTGGCAAATCATTTAGCGAATCAATTTCGATTTGGACATCATCGAATAACTCATCCAAATCGTAATCACTTTCTTTTTCAATCGATACACTACTGCCACTCGAATTTGAAGTAGACGTAATCGTTTTAATACCTGAAACCGTTTCTAACGCTTCTTCAATTTTCAGCGCCAAACCTTCTTCAGCTTGCGCTGGGTCACCACTGTCATAGACAACAGAGACCGTCACAGTGTCAGGGTCTAGGCTAGGAAAAGCTTCTTTTCGTAAACTATCAATAGAGAACAAACCGACAATAATAACGCCAAGCATTAATAGGTTTGCCGCTACGGAATTTTGCGCAAACCAAGCGATCATACCCGTCGGCATAGGAGAAGACGACTTACTCATATTAGAGCGCCTCCTTAGTCATTTCTTCAGAGCCTGTTTCTTCTGAAAGCAGAACTTGAGGAGACACTTTCATTCCAACTTGGAAATTACTTAATGGGCGAACAATGACTTGTACCGTTTCACCGTCAACGACAGGGTTAATATAAATATAATCATCTCGTTCAAACAATGCCGTTGCTGCGTATTTGTTTAATAGACCTTGAGCATCAACAACCCATACTTCGCCCTGTTGAGACAAAGCAGACGCTGGCAATTGCCAAATGTTCTCACGCTCTTTACCATCAATATTCGCTTTTACAAACGTACCTGGAAAAAGCTTATTTTCCGTAGCAAGCGGCTTATCGACAATTAAGACAACCGAACGCTGACGTGTTGTTTTATCAACATACAGGTGTTCTCGCTTAATCACTGCAGGCCATTGCTTGCCACTACTGCCATCAGAAATTGTTGCAGTCCAAGACTCACTAATCGCCTCTGGAGGTAAATTCGTCCACTGCTGGTTAGATAACGGTACTTCTATTTCAATCAAATCCGTACTGTATAACATACCAATAGAACCGCCTTCGCTGATGTGCGCCCCCAATTGAAGAGTACGCTCTGTAATAACACCATCAAACGGTGCTCTAATTTCAGCATAGGCCAAATCGTTCTTCGCGCTAACTAAAGACTTGCGGGCATTTTCAACACTTGCTTGAGCACTGGCTAATTGTGGCTCACGAAACACTAATGGCGAATCTGGCTCACCTTTCAAACCTGAGCGATTCCATTCTGAACGTGCCTGCTCACCTTCTCGCTGCTCTTCAAACAACTCAAGCTCTGCTGTGGCAAGGTTCGACTCTGCTTCAGAAACCAGTTGCTGGTATGTTGAGTCATCAATTCTTGCCAACAAATCGCCTTTAGATACTTGTGTACCCACTTGGAATAAATCCGACAACCACTCTACTCGGCCACTAATTTCACTGGTGTAATCCAATTCATAACGAGACGTTGCTTCACCAAAACCAACAATCTTCGCCTTGTATGTACCAAGTTGCGTCTCTTGCACCGTCACTTTCGTAAGCACTTCTTCAACTTGCTCGGTCGTTTCTTGAGTCTCTGTCACTGTTTTTTGCGTAGATGCTGCTGGTTCATCACGTGGTGGCATTTGACTACCGTTATAAGCAATAACCGCAAAAATAGAACCTGCAGCTAAAAGAGTCACAACGAAGGTAGTGGAATGTTTTTTAAATGTATTTTTCATGAAGAAACTCCGATGCCTAACGCAAGGCCTAATTCAATTCGGTTTAATAATCTTTGGTAAATCATAGAGATAAGCTCTGCTTCGGCATCAAAAGCTTGCTGCTGGACAGTAAGAAGATCAAACACATCCACGAGTCCTTGACGATAGTTTTGCTCAGAGCTGACAAGGCTACGCTCTGCACTGAGCAAGGCTTCATTCAAATAGCCTTGTTGAATCGCATAAGAGCTTTCATAGCCAATGGCATTTTCAACTTCATTCACAGCGTCTAACAACGCTTCTTGATAAGCCCAATAAGTTTGTCTCGTCGTCAGTTCTTCAACCTCGGCTTGAGCTTTCAATGAGCCGCCTTGGAACAAGGGTGCGGAAATTTGCCCCAACAAGCTCCAAATTGGGTTATTAAACAAAGCTTCTGTAGGGCTTTCTGCCATATCCGCTAAGCTGGCCGATAAACTAAAAGAAGGCAGCATTGCTTTGTATGCGGCATTCGTACGAAGGGTTTGGGCTTTAATGTCCAAAAATGCTTGTTGTAAGTCGGGCCTGCCGGAAAGGTCTTGCACTGACATATTATCAAGAGGGTAAAGCACATCAGGGAAAGTATCAGCGACATTAATATCGACTAGCTCTTCATTCCAGCCACCCGTCAACAATAATAAACTGCGTTTATTTTGCTCAAGTTGCTCTTCATAATCGGCAATAGTCGCTTTTGTCTGTGCTGTTGCGGTTTTCGCTGTATCTAATTCATCCAATGAATCCAGACCTGAACGATAACGCTCTAAAATCAAGCTCTCTGTGCTCTTCAAAGCCTCTAGACGCTTTTGTTCAATCTGCAACAATTGTTGATCTGCACTGATGGCTAACCAACCTCTCATCAAGTTTGCTACGACAAGGTTTTTCGCTGTTTGCAAACTGGCTTCTGTTGAAAGAATGTCCGTTTTCGCCGCTTCATTCGTGTCAGCTAATTGCTGCCACAAATCCAATTCCCAGCTTACGGTAAGGTCCGCACTGAAAACGTCATCACTGTCTTGTGTTTTCTCACCGGAAAAAGAAGACGTCACAGAAGGCAATAAGTCAGCACGAGAAATGCCTTGGTTTGCATAAGCAACACTTAGAGCAATCACACTCTGTTGCAAACTTGGATTCTTTTGCAGCGCCTCTTCGATGTATTTCTCTAATTCAGGAACATCCACCAAATCGGTCAACTCGTTAACAGATGACTCAGATTCTTCAGTCGAAACATGACCTTCAATAGCACGATTAACAAGCTCTTCAATGGCACTAAGCGTGTCATCCTCCGCTTGATTTTCGTAGTTAACCTCACGTGTTGATGCACAACCAACCACACCAAGCGTAAGGAGACCAATAAGTAAATAGCGATAATTCATTTAGACTTCCTCTTAATATAAAGAGGATATTACAAGAAGGTGGGTTAAGGGAGAGTTAACGCTTTGGTTGGACTTCCCTGGTTTTACTGGGTACCTATTTAACGTCGCCATCTCCAAGGCAGTATGGTGGGCAAGATTGCTGACAACATATTGAAGCGTCAGTTTAATCTTAATGTCCCTAATAAAGCGTGGGTTAGTGATACCACCTGCATTAGAATCCATGAAGTTTTTTATGCGTTGAGACCGTTATCGACCTGTTTTTCAGGTGAGTTGTTGGATGGTCAATGAATAAAATGATGGGTCGGCAAAGGAGAGATATTTAATTTTATTGAGATGTTCTACAATCCGATAAAGCGATATTCACATACAGGTGGGGTGTCATCTACAAAGTTCGAAGAAAAGTGTTTTTTATAAGTTCCTACTGTTTAGCAAACTTAGGGAAGTCCGCAGCCTCATTAGGATGCGGAGCGGCTAATTAAGGTAATGATATAGAATATGGCTTAAAGTTAGCTGATGAGGCTCTTTTTCGCTCGAAAAGCGAAGGTCGAAATAGAGTTATGTTTGCAGCGTAATAGTATTTTTGAGGGATAGGTAAGTGAGAAAAGAGAGGTGGTTATGTTGATATGGCAATGGGGGTTGATTGCATCAAGCTCGGTGCTTTTTGTTGTGCTTATATTCACTTTTTTACGTTACCTATCTTTAAAAAAGCAGGTTGATGCACCGGACTCTGAGAAAAGCGATAATGCTAAGAGGAAGGAGGGTGATGATGCTTCTGCTGAAGAAAAAGAGCAATGGTTAGGTTTACTTAAAGAGCAAAAAAGCATTTGTGCTCAACTGCTTAACAATGTTTCTGTCTCCGATTTTCAAAATAAGGCTGCGCTGTCTTGTTGGTCGATATTTTTAGACGTTGAAATAAAGATCATCGAGCAGTCTGTGCCCCATTCTGAGGTTGTGGGGTTATTAGATGCATTTAAGAGTCTTTTGTCGAAAATTGATAAGGCACAAGAAATCGATGCTCTTTTCAAGTCTTTAAAAGTTAATCAATCGATCTTGAATGAGCTTAATAAAATTATTCAGCGAGCAAGTGATAAGGTTTCTGCGCAAGTTAACATCACCTCAGAATTAAACGCTCAACTAGAAAAACTTCATAACGAACTAAAAAATGAGGCGAGTTTAGATGACTCGTTAACATTGTTGAGAGCTGAAATGGCGAGTTTGTGCGAGTTCGCTGAACGATTGAAATTGCACCTTGATACGGTGAAAGATGAAGAAGGCAGTGCTCAATATATTGATGCGTTAGAAACTTTCTTAGATGAAGCGAAAGACTCTACTTTCCTGAATTCTATGCGCTCTGAGCTTGATAACAAAGTAGCTGATCTTAAGCAGCTAGCGGAGCATCAAAAAGAAATCATCGCTGACTTAAAAGAAAAGGTGCGCGAAGCCAAGGGCGGAGATGAAGGCGATGGAAAGCATATCGGAGCTTACGATATTGCCATTGTTCGTCTTGAAAAGGCTTTGTTAGAAAGTAGTCATGTAGTGAAGCGTCTTGAGAGTAAATTGGAAAGCCTCCAGTTGGTAAAGTACAACCTAAATATCGATATGATGAAGCGTGATGAGGCTCTTAAAGAGAAAAAATCCCAATTGGAAGGTGAAACAGGACAGTCTGTTCAAGGAATGGATATTTACAATGTTCTGGATGAAGAAAGAAGTACCATGCAAAATATGGAGGATTTGCTCCACCAAGGTGATTTTACGGAAGAGTCTGATGCGTTTGCCAATGAGCAGGCGTCTAAACTGAATTCCTTGCGAACTATGGTGAATGAATCTGAGCTTTATGTGGAAATGCTAGAAAAAGATTTAGATAAAGCGAAAGCGTTGCGGGAAAATTTAGAATATAAGCTGCTTCATCCAGAAGAATCTTCTTATGATGAAAGTGAAGCCGCTCGTGACTTGGAAGAGGCTCGAAACTTAACTGAGATTAATGAAGAGCTTGCTAATGAGCGAAAATCCTTAATGGCTGAATTGAGTGAAAGTCAGGATCAGGCTCAGTCATTTAATGACTTAGAAAAAAAGGTTGAAGAGCTTGATGATAAGATTGAAACAGTTCAAGCCAAGTATGTTGAAATGGAAGGGCGATATTTAACAGCATTAATGGCCAAAGAGGATGAATAGAAAGGTTGAGTAACAAAACTCAATATTCGTCCTCGGATGAGATGGCGTATTTTATTTCGTCAAAACTAAACCCCCTGTATTGAAGGTAGCGAGATTGTCTACCTTTTTCCTTAAAGTCCGTGGTGACCTCTTCGCCGAATTTTCTTGCTTTTAGCGTTTTTGCTAATTCAAACCAATCCACTTCAGCATTGTTGATTGCTTCTTTTGCTAACGTGCTGTTTATGCCTTTCTGAATAAGTTCTTGCAGAATGCGATTGGCTCCAAGTGGTTTGCTGATACGACTTCGGACAAAAATCTCAGCAAAACGTTCATCGTTGAGGTAGTTAATATTTTGTAGTTGCTCTATAGCAGAAGTAATGTCTTTGCCTGTATGCCCTTTTAATTTTAATTTGTTTACAAGCTCTTTTGTTCCATGTTCTCTATGGCTTAATAGTGATAACGCTTGATCGAAAGTGGAGAGTTTTTGACTGTGCATATTGTATTCCTTATTGCTTCTTTTGTGTGCCTATTTTAGCAGTTGAAAATGACTCTCACATTGATTATATAAAAAACCATAATGCCAAAGTATTTTGGGTTTTTATTTTTATTTTTTATTGAAAATAAGATGATAAAACTAAAAATCTTATGTGAATATGGTTGATATAACTATTTATTGGTTTTGGGGCGTTGTTATGCGTGTTTGTGTTCTTGGGGCTGGTGTTATTGGTCTTACTTCTGCGTATTATTTGGCGAAAAAAGGGTGTCAAGTGACGGTGATTGATCGTCAATCTGATGTTGCTTTGGAGACAAGCTTTGCTAATGCTGGGCAGATTTCTCCCGGTTATTCTGCTCCTTGGGCTGCGCCGGGCGTTCCTTTGAAAGCGATTAAATGGCTAATGCAAAAGCATGCCCCGTTAAAGCTGAGTTTAGAGCCTGAGCTTAAGAAAATAGATTGGATGATTAAAATGTTGGGGCAATGCACTAACAGTGCCTATGACATTAATAAATCCAGAATGATGATGCTGGCGGAATACAGCCGAGATAAATTTATCGAGCTTAGAAAAGAGATTGGTGTTCAGTACGAAGACGGTCAGGGTGGTACATTGCAATTGTTCAGAAAAATAGAGCAAGTTGATGCCGCTGAAAAAGATATCAAAGTACTTAAAGCTTTGGGCGTGCCGCATGAATTGCTGGCGCCGGAGCAAGTTATTCAGGTTGAGCCTGGGTTGAGTTCTGTTGTTGATAAGCTAAAAGGTGGCTTACGCCTAATAGGTGATGAAACAGGCGACTGTTATTTGTTTTGCAAGTCGCTTAAAGCCACTTGTGAAGAGCTGGGTGTTACCTTTCAGTTTAACTCTGATATTGAGTCTTTGGACGTTCAAGCAAATAAAATTAAGGGTGTAGTGACTCAATTGGGTCTTCAGGAGTTTGATAGTGTTGTCGTTTGTTTAGGGAGTTACTCGAAAGAGTTGTTGAAAGACTGTGGCGTGGACATTCCTGTTTATCCGGTAAAAGGTTATTCATTAACAGTGCCTATTTCAGACACGAATTTTGCGCCTATTTCCACTGTTATGGATGAAACATATAAAGTGGCCGTTACTCGTCTTGGTAATCGTATTCGTGCTGCTGGAACGGCTGAATTAACGGGTTATAACTTAGATCTCCCTAAATCCAGAACTGAAACCATTAGTCATGTGGTAGGCGATTTATTTGGTAAAGGTTGTGATTTGGCTGAAGCTGAATACTGGACTGGGTTACGTCCGATGACGCCAGATGGAACGCCAGTGGTTGGAGGAAGTGGTATCGATGGTTTGTATTTGAATACGGGTCACGGAACTCTCGGTTGGACAATGAGTTGTGGTTCTGCAGCGGTGATTGCGGATATCATAGCGGGTGACAAAACAGATATTGATTCTCAGGATCTATCTGCTGAACGTTATAAAAAGTAAGGATTAGAAATGGCAAGACCACTCACTGCAACGATAGATCTGAATGCAATTTTACATAACTATCGTTACGCAAAAAAACTTCAGCCAACCTGTAAAGCCTTTGCTGTTGTGAAAAGTAATGCTTATGGTCATGGTGCCATTGAAGTCGCAAAACACCTTGATGAAGAAGTGGATGCCTTTGCTGTTGCGGCTATTGAAGAAGCAATGTCCCTTCGAGAAGCTGATGTGAAATCATCTATTATGTTGTTAGAAGGTGTTTTTGAAGCTGAGGAATGGGCGTTGTGTGAGCAGTACGGTTTTTGGGCTGCAATAGAAAACGACACTCAGCTTACATGGTTATTGGACAGCGAAGCAAAGATTGAAAAGGTTTTTGTTAAATTGGACACTGGAATGCATCGTTTAGGCACAGATAAAAACGGCGCTAAATTGCTTGTGGAGAAATTGAAGGAAAGCGGCCTAGTTGGCGAGGTGTTGTTAATGACGCATTTTGCTTGTGCTGATGATTTGTCTGATATTACAACGATGGAGCAACTTACTTACTTTGAGCAGACTCGTCGCTCTATTGGTAGTATCGAAGCCAGTGTTGCGAATTCTGCGGCTATTATGAAATGGTCTGTTCCTGAGGGTGGATGGATTCGACCTGGCATTATGTTGTATGGGATTTCGCCTTTTGCAGGTTTGACGGGGCAGCAGTTGGGTTTGGTTCCAGCCATGACGTTGTCATCGAAAGTAATTTCTGTTCGCTCTTTGAAGCAAGGTGAAAAAGTTGGCTACGGTTTGTCTTATGTTGCTAAGAAAGATCATCAATTAGCAACAGTCGCGATTGGTTATGGTGATGGATATCCTAGACATGCTCAACATGGTGCACCTGTTAAGCTTAATGGGCAGTCGGGCGAATTGGCTGGTCGAGTATCAATGGATATGATTACAGTGAAGCTATCTAACTCAGATCAATCGCTCGAAATTGGGCAAGAGGTTGTTTTGTGGGGAGAAGAAGTTCCTGTGGAAGAGGTGGCTGAGTTTGCTGGCACCATTGGCTATGAACTCGTAACTAGAATGACTTCCCGTCCTAATTATCGTTATCAAGCCTTTAACGAAATCAAATTGTAACCCCTTAATAAGGCCTCGATTCTTAGCGAAACGAGGCTTTAGTTTAAGAATTGTACAAAATAACCTTAAAATTCTACGGTTTCTTTTGAAAACACCTATCCTTTGCGTGTACTATTTTGTGCTTTTCGTTGTACAGAATAGGCACTTATTAATATGCCGTTCACGCAACCCAATTCGTCCTGAAAAATAGAGATAGAGACGCACCTTATTATGAAGAGTTCTGAGTTACGCCAGTCATTTTTATCGTATTTCGAAAGTAAGCAACACCAGATTGTTGATTCTAGCTCTCTGGTTCCTGGTAACGATCCAACTTTGTTGTTTACTAACGCGGGTATGGTTCAGTTTAAGGATGTATTTTTGGGTGAAGATCAGCGCCCATATACCCGAGCAACCACATCCCAGCGTTGTGTTCGTGCGGGTGGTAAGCATAACGACCTTGAGAACGTAGGTTATACAGCGCGCCATCATACTTTCTTTGAAATGTTGGGTAATTTCAGTTTTGGTGATTACTTCAAAAAAGACGCTATTTCTTACGCTTGGGAGTTTTTGACGGTTGTTCTGAAATTGCCGAAAGAAAAGCTGCTTGTAACAGTCTATGCGGATGATGATGAAGCGTTTGATTTGTGGCATGACATGATAGGTGTGCCGAAAGAAAAGATCATACGTATTGGCGACAATAAAGGTGGTCGTTACCAATCTGATAACTTCTGGGCGATGGGTGATACAGGCCCTTGTGGCCCTTGTTCTGAAGTTTTCTACGATCATGGTGAGCATATTTGGGGTGGGCCTCCAGGTTCCCCAGAAGAAGATGGTGATCGTTTTATTGAAATTTGGAACGTCGTCTTTATGCAGTTTAATCGTTCTGCCGATGGCTCTATGGCTCCGTTACCTAAGCCTTCTGTTGATACAGGAATGGGGCTTGAGCGAATTGCTGCCATTTTGCAAGGCGTTCACAGTAACTATGAAATTGACTTGTTTCAAAACTTGATCGCAGCATCTGCAAAAGCTGTTGGTACTGATGATTTGTCTTCTCAGTCATTACGAGTTATTGCTGATCATATCCGCTCTTGTTCATTCATGATTGTGGATGGCGTTATCCCGTCGAATGAAGGGCGTGGTTATGTGTTGCGTCGTATTATTCGTCGTGCGGTTCGCCACGGTAATAAATTGGGCCAGAAAGGTGTGTTCTTCCATAGATTGGTTGAGGCGCTTGATATTGAAATGGGTAATGCGTATCCAGAGTTACGTAAACTTAAAGACCGAGTGACTTCTATCTTATTAAAAGAAGAAGAGCAATTCGCAAAAACCCTTGATCAAGGTATGAAGATCCTTGAAGAGGCGATCTCTCAGCTTGGCGATGAAAAAGTGGTTCCAGGTGAAACCGTTTTTAAACTCTACGATACTTTTGGTTTTCCTGCAGATTTGACGAACGATGTTGCCCGTGAAAATGGCTTGGAAATTGATGAGGTTGGCTTTGAGAAAGCGATGGACGAGCAGCGTAATCGTGCTCGTTCTGCTAGTAATTTCTCGATGGATATGTCTAGTGGTTTAACAATTGACAGCGTTACTGAATTTACGGGCTACGACAATTTAGATGGCCAATGTGAAGTGGAATCTATCTTGGTTGATGGTGTTGCTGTTGACTCTATCGAAGCGGGTCAGTTTGCTGCTGTGATTTTAAAAAGCACGCCTTTCTATGGTGAGTCAGGTGGACAGGTTGGTGACAAAGGCTGGTTGCGTGGCGCTGGTGCTTTTAAAGTGTCCAATACAACAAAACAGTCAAAAGCCCATTTGCATCAAGGTGAATTAAAAGAAGGTCGTCTTTCTGTAGGTGATTTGGTGGCGGGTGAGGTGGATCGTTCTTTGCGTATGGCGACTACATTAAATCACTCCGCAACGCATTTGTTGCATGAAGCGCTTCGTCGCGTTCTAGGTGACCATGTTACTCAGAAAGGTTCTTTGGTTGATCCAGAGCGTTTGCGTTTTGACTTCTCTCACTTTGAAGGCGTAACAGTCACGGAAATTGAGCAAATTGAAGACATGGTGAATGAGCAAATTCGTTTAAATCGTCCTGTTGAAACTGACTTGATGGATATTGAGTCTGCAAAAGCAAAAGGTGCTATGGCGCTATTTGGTGAGAAATACGACAGTGAAGTGCGTGTTCTAACAATGGGAGTGGATTACTCTATTGAGCTTTGTGGTGGAACGCATGTTAAGCGTACAGGTGATATTGGTTTATTTAAAATCGTTGCGGAAAGCGGTATCGCGGCAGGTGTGCGTCGGATTGAGGCGTTAACTGGTAAAGCAGCAATTGATAGTACCCGACACATTGAGGCTTTGCTTAGCAATGTGGCTAGCTTGGTAAAAGGCAATAAAGAAAGCGCTTTTGATAAAGTTGTGGCGTTAAATGACCAGGCTCGTAGTTTGCAAAAAGAGTTAGATCTTCTAAAAGGTAAAATGGCTGCTCTCGCAGGTGCTGATTTGGCCTCTCAGGCGGTTGCGATTGAAGGTGGTAAGTTATTGGTTGCCCAGATTGATGTTGTTGATCCAAAAGAATTGCGTGACTTGCTAGATGAGCTGAAAAGTAAGCTAGAGTCAGCTGTTATTCTTCTAGCTGCGGTTAATGATGGCAAAGTGAGTTTAATTGCTGGTGTAACAAAAGAGTTAACCAAAAAGCTAAAGGCGGGTGATCTTATTAAAATGGTTGCACCTTTGGTAGATGGTAAAGGTGGTGGTCGACCAGATATGGCTCAAGCAGGCGGTAATAATCCTGATGGGTTGCCAGAGGCTCTTGCTTTGGTCCCTAGTTGGGTTGCTGAAAGAGTTTAATTTGATTGGCTCTATTGAGCTTTGATGTGGGTAATAAATAGATTATGGCGTTGTTAGTTCAAAAATACGGTGGCACTTCTGTTGGTACAGTTGAGCGTATCGAGGCGGTCGCAGATAGGGTTTATAAGCATAAGCAAAAAGGCGATGACGTTGTTGTCGTTGTATCTGCTATGAGTGGCGAAACAAACAGATTGATTGAGTTGGCGAAAAGTGTCATGCCTTCGCTTGATGCTCGTGAAATGGATGTTTTGCTTTCAACTGGTGAGCAAGTAACCATCGCTTTGTTGTCTATGGCATTGATAAAGCGTGGTCTTGATGCTCGTTCTTATACTGGTTCCCAGATTCGTATTACAACTGACAGTGCTCATGGTAAAGCTCGTATTCAGAAGATAGATACTGAAGCAATGAGAGCAGACTTGGACGCAGGTCGCGTTGTTGTTGCTGCGGGTTTTCAGGGTGCGGATGAGTTCGGCAATATTACAACGCTAGGTCGAGGTGGCTCTGATACAACTGGTGTTGCTTTAGCTGCGGCTTTGAAAGCGGATGAGTGTCAGATTTATACCGATGTAGATGGTGTTTATACAACGGATCCTCGTGTGGTGGATAGTGCTCGACGTTTGGATAAGATCACATTTGAAGAAATGTTGGAAATGGCGAGCTTGGGCTCAAAAATATTGCAAATTCGTTCAGTAGAGTTTGCAGGTAAATATCAAGTGCCATTAAGGGTGTTGTCTAGTTTTGTTGAAGGTGAAGGTACGTTGATTACAACAGAGGGGAGCGAGAATATGGAACAGCCAGCAGTTTCTGGTATTGCGTTCAATAGAGATGAAGCAAAGTTAACATTAAAAGGAGTGCCTGATATTCCAGGTGTTGCTTCGCGAATTCTTGGGCCAATCAGTGATGCCAATGTCGAAGTGGATATGATTGTTCAGAATATCTCTTCTGTAGACGGTACAACAGACTTTACCTTTACTGTGCATCGTAATGAATATGATCAGGCTTTATCTACACTGAATGTTATCGCTGAAGAATTAGGAGCTACAGAAGTGCTTTCTGACGCTAAAATCGCGAAGGTGTCTATTGTGGGAGTGGGTATGCGCTCACATGCTGGTGTGGCGAGCAGTATGTTTAGAGCGTTGGCGGAAGAGTCAATTAATATACAGCTTATTTCTACATCAGAAATTAAAGTGTCAGTGATTATCGATGAGAAATACATGGAACTGGCTGTTCGTACATTACACTCTGCGTTCAAATTAAGTGATGGCGCGTCAGGAGTTAGCGAAGCGTAACAATTGGCTACATAAAGTCATAAATTTTTTGATGGTTAAATATTTGGCAAAAAGCTACAATTCGTTTGTAGGAATTCCCTTACAAAGATGTCGGGGAATTCATCTTCTAAATGTGATAATTAATTTCAGGGAAAATTTTATGCTTATTTTAACTCGTCGTGTTGGTGAAACCTTGATGGTTGGTGATGAGGTTTCTGTTACTGTATTAGGTGTTAAAGGAAACCAGGTGCGTATTGGTATTAATGCACCTAAAGATGTTTCTGTGCATCGTGAAGAAATTTATCTTCGCATTCAACAGGAACAAGATGGACAAGACGCTGAGGAATAATTTTTTTAAAAAAATTCTCAAAAAGTCTTTACATGTTTTTTAGGCAGTATATACTACGCCGCACTTGTTTGGAGAGTTGGCCGAGTGGCCGAAGGCGCTCCCCTGCTAAGGGAGTATGGGGTGAAACTCATCGAGGGTTCGAATCCCTCACTCTCCGCCATTCAAGTATGTCTTTTAAGAACTTCCTTCTTAATTAAAAAGACATCGTGTTATGTGATTATGCACCCGTAGCTCAGCTGGATAGAGTACTCGGCTACGAACCGAGCGGTCAGAGGTTCGAATCCTCTCGGGTGCACCATCCATAAAAGCTTTTAGATTCTTCTTTAAGTGTTGCAAAGAAATTATAGTAAGCACCCGTAGCTCAGCTGGATAGAGTACTCGGCTACGAACCGAGCGGTCAGAGGTTCGAATCCTCTCGGGTGCACCATTTACTACTTCTCAATTCTTACTTTACCCTTTCAGAACTATTTCTATATTTCTTAGAAACTCAATGATGCTATTGCTTCTTCTTAGAGTCGTTAGATTGTTTCTTATGCTTGTATACTCAAACCGTAAATGACCACACCATTGCTTTAATCTTCCTAGAGTGGCGACTTCGTCGTATTTTTCTTGTAGTTTCATTGTGTAGATGGAGAAGAGATTAAATAGCTCATGTTCTTGCTTGTTTCTAGTCTCCCCATTTAGTTCAGCTAATATATCTTGAAATACAAAGGGGTTGTTCAAAGATCCTCTGCCAATCATAAAGTGGTTGCACCCTGAAATGGATTGGCACTTTAATAGAGATGTTATGTTTGTGATGTCTCCATTGGCGACGACTAACATTTTTGTTCTATCTTGGATTTCGCCTATTTTTTCCCATCGAGCTGGTGGCTTATAGCCGTCTTTTTTTGTTCTGCCATGCACAGTAAGTTTGTTTGTTCCAGCAGCTTCTATCGCGGCAACATTATCAAAAAGTAAGGCTTCATCTTCATAACCTAAGCGTATTTTGGCTGAGACTGGGATGCTTTCGGGCAATTCGCTTCGAATGGTTTTCATAATTGTATGAAGTGTATTGGGATTTTGTAGTAAAACAGAGCCGCCTCCATGACCGTTTACCCTTTTTGCTGGGCAGCCAAAGTTAATGTCGATATGAGTTGCGCCAGCTTCAATCGCATTGATCGCACTTTCGGCCATAAGCTTCGCATTGCTACCAAGCAGTTGAGTGTGTACTGGATGTTGGTATGCAGTTTGGGCGTTGTTTTTATTTTCTGGTACTAGGTGTTGGAATGTGCTGGTGGGGATTGGGTACTGAGTGACTCTCACAAACTCTGATACAAGGTAGTTCATGCCTCCAATGCTTGAAAGGAGTTCGCGCATGGTGTGATCCATTACACCTTCCATAGGTGCGACGGCAAGAGTGATTGGATTGTTCTGTGTTGATTTATTCAAAATAAGGGTGCTTTCTGCTGAATTGTTTACGAAATAAGCATAACTGTTATGCAAAAAAAATATGAAACTGTTCTGGTTTGTGGTAAAAAACTACCTATTAAAAAGAAACTATTCTATTTGGGGTGCATCTGATCATATTCGATCGGCACAAACAAGATAATAGCAAGGGTATTGATGTTATGAACGGGTTGCTCGGAGATGGCTTTGGGTTAATGGTCTTGGGGATGGGATTTGTCTTTCTTTTCCTGTGTATCTTAATCGTTGCGACGGGTTTTATGTCTCGTCTACTGAACCAATTTTTTCCAGATGTTTCTAACGCTGCGCCAAGCGCGAAGCCAGTTGCTGTACCTGCGGCAGATAGTGTTGACCCGAAGATTGCGGAAGCTATTACGGCAGCAGTTCACTACCATAGAAACAAGAAAAATTCTTAAACTATTAACTATCCAGATTTTTTGAGGCTGAAACATGACAACCACTAAGCAACCTCTTGGCATTACAGATGTCGTTTTGCGTGATGCTCATCAATCTTTGTTTGCTACGCGCATGCGAATTGATGACATGCTTCCCATTGCTGAAAAGCTTGATAAAGTTGGCTTTTGGTCACTTGAGTCATGGGGTGGTGCAACATTTGACTCTTGTATTCGATTTATCGGTGAAGACCCATGGGAGCGTATTCGTGAATTGAAAAAAGCGATGCCAAATACGCCTCAGCAAATGTTGCTTCGTGGTCAGAACTTATTGGGTTACCGTCATTATGCAGATGATGTTGTAGATAAGTTTGTTGAGCGTGCTGCTTTTAATGGTGTAGATGTTTTCCGTATTTTTGATGCGATGAATGATCCTCGTAACTTAGAAACAGCGATTAAAGCGGTTAAACAGCAAGGTAAGCATGCTCAAGGTACGATTTCTTATACTAAGAGTCGAGTGCATACGACCCAAAATTGGGTGGATTATGCGAAAACGCTAGAAGATATGGGGGCGGACTCTATTGCTATTAAAGATATGTCTGGCATTTTGACTCCTTACGATGCGTTTGAGTTGGTTAGTCTTTTAAAAGCGCAAACGGATCTAGAAGTTCAATTGCATGCTCATGCAACTTCTGGATTATCTGACATGACGATTCTTAAAGCGGCTGAGGCGGGCGTTGATCGTGTTGATACAGCAATCTCTTCTATGTCTATGACATATGGTCATAGTGCAACGGAATCTGTCGTTGCTGCTTTGCAAGGAACGGATCGTGATACCGGGCTGGATTTAACTCAGCTTGAAGAAATTGCTTCTTATTTTCGTGAGGTAAGAAAAAAATACGCTAAATTCGAAGGCTCTTTACGTGGAACAGATTCTCGTATTCTTATCGCTCAGGTTCCTGGTGGGATGTTGACGAACATGGAGAGTCAATTAAAAGAGCAAGGTGCAGCGGATAAGTTTGATGATGTGCTAAAAGAAATCCCTAAAGTGCGTGAAGATCTTGGTCTGATACCGCTTGTAACGCCGACATCACAGATTGTAGGTACGCAAGCTGTATTGAACGTATTAACAGGTGAGCGTTATAAGTCTATCTCTAAAGAAACAGCTGGTATTTTAAAAGGCGAGTATGGTGCCGCGCCTGCTGAATTTAATGCAGAGCTTCAAGCTCGTGTGCTTGATGGTGCTGAAGCTATTACATGTCGTCCGGCTGACTTGTTATCTCCAGAAATGGATAAACTAACAGAAGAATTGGTTGGTTTGTCTAGCGAGAAGGGGATTCAGCTAGCTAATGACCAAATTGATGATGTTTTAACATATGCGTTATTTCCTCAGATTGGTCTTAAATTTCTTCAGAACCGTGGTGACGCTAGTGCATTTGAGCCGGCACCTGTTGCGGAGTCAATTGTAGATTCTTCCAGTGTGGCTAATTCCTCTCCTGGTGGTGAAGGTGTTTACACTGTTTCTGTTTCTGGTGAAGAGTATGTTGTTCAAGTGACAGAGGGGGGAGTGGTTGGTGCTATCCAGCCTGCAGGTTCGGCATCGGCTTTAGTTGCAGTGTCTGTTGCCCCGGCAGCATCTTCAGGTGAAGTGGTTCCATCTCCACTTGCGGGAAATATTTTTAAAGTGCTTGTTTCTCCTGGTCAGCAAGTTGAAGAAGGTGAAACAGTTATGATTTTAGAAGCTATGAAAATGGAAACTGAAATTTCAGCCCCTAAATCTGGTGTGGTTGGTTCCATTAATGTGAAAGAAGGTGACTCTGTACAAGTTGGTCACACGCTTTTTACTTTGTAATCTAGGAAAACTTAGAGATGGAAAATAAGCTATTAAATTTGCTTCATGATACTGGCTTCTACCAGCTTGAGCTGGGGCAGTTTGTGATGATGTGTGTTGGTCTTTTGCTTGTCTTTTTAGCTATTAAAAAGGGGTTTGAGCCGCTGTTGCTATTGCCTATTGGTATTGGTGCAGTCATGGTTAATATTCCAGGTGCAGGCTTTATGGCGGCACCTGTTTATGATGCAACTGGACATTTAGTCTCGCCGGGTGGTCTTCAGTACTACATTTATCATGGTGGTATAGAAACTGGGTTGTTCCCATTGCTCATTTTTATGGGTGTTGGAGCTATGACGGACTTCGGCCCTATGTTGGCTAACCCTAAAACGCTTCTTTTAGGTGCTGCTGCTCAGTTCGGTATCTTCGCAACGGTTATTGGTGCTGTGGTACTAGGTGCAGCTGGAATTATGGATTTCACCTTAGCGGATGCCGCGGCGATTGGTATTATCGGTGGTGCCGATGGTCCTACGGCGATCTTTGTTGCGAGTCGGTTAGCTCCTGACTTACTTGGTGCTATTGCTGTGGCAGCATACTCTTATATGGCTTTGGTGCCATTGATTCAGCCACCAATCATGAGAGCACTTACTTCTAAAGAAGAGCGTGCTATCAAGATGGTTCAGCTTAGAGAAGTTTCCAAGAAAGAGAAAATTATTTTTCCTGTTGTGGTGATTTTCCTAGCGGCTATGTTTTTACCTAGTGCGGCTCCATTGTTGGGTATGTTCTGCTTTGGCAACTTGATGAAAGAGTGTGGTGTTGTTGATCGATTAAGTGATACGGCTCAAAATGCTCTTATCAATATAGTTACTATTTTCTTAGGTTTGGGCGTGGGTTCGAAGCTTAGTTCTGAGGATTTTTTGAATCTTGAGACGTTGGGTATTCTAGGTTTGGGTTTGGTGGCTTTCTCTATTGGCACAGCTTCAGGTGTTATTATGGCTAAGATTATGAATAAGTACTCAACTGAAGATATCAATCCTCTAATTGGTGCAGCAGGTGTGTCTGCCGTTCCTATGGCGGCGCGGGTGGCGAATAAAGTTGGGCTTGAGGCGAATAAGCAAAACTTCTTGTTAATGCATGCTATGGGGCCAAATGTAGCTGGTGTTATTGGGTCGGCTGTAGCGGCTGGTGTGATGCTAAGTTATGTTGGTGGTTAGGTTTTAAATTCTATTTCAATTCTAATAGAAGTCCTCTTATTTTGAGTGAATGAGAGGGCTTTTTTTTGTCTTGAGAATTATTTTAAAATTAATTGTCTTTTTTGACATAAAAAGGTTGCACAAAATCTGTATATCCTTAATATACGCCCTCGCTGACACGGACAGGGCTTAGCATCTTAA
>NZ_JBDXMW010000024.1:0-23250 GCF_039939215.1 Marinomonas sp. 5E14-1
AACATAACAAGTCGCTCAAAAGGACAAAAAACAGTTGGCTGCGCTCGTGCCTCGCACATTATAGCCAACGTAATTTGCCTATTAGCAAAACGTTAGCATTCCAAGGAATCTTATGACTATTCGTCCAGCAATTGAAACTGATGTGCCGCAGATAGCCAGCTTGGTGAAGTCACTTGCACATTATTACCTTGACGATCCAAGCAGAGAGTTACCTTCATGGCTTGGCGATACATTGACCTACGAAGCGTTTACATCGCGAATTTCTGGTATCGGATACCTGAATTTCGTATTCGAAGAATCTGGTTCTATAGCAGGTTATATTTCCATAAAGGGAGCAGGGCATCTTTACCATCTATTTGTAGCAGAGGAGTCTCAAGGTAAAGGTATATCTCGTCTACTGTGGGAGCATGTTAAAAAACATTGCCACAGCAACAGCTTCTCTTTACGGTCGTCCATTTACGCAGTGCCAGTCTATAAACGGTTTGGTTTTTCAGAGTCAGGCCCTGTTGGAACCAAAGATGGCGTATCATTTCAACCAATGGAGCTTCGTAGTTAATGCTAACAAGGCCAATCACTGCGACAGCTTTTTCGTTACGGCTTCGCCTCCACTACAAAGCTGCGCATGTTGGCAACGTTATGAGCTTTAATTTGTTTGTGAAAAATAAAAGTGAGTGCCTGAGTTGAAGCAATTGTATTCTATGGAGTTTAGTATTTGGCTTGCTAGTAAGACTAGGTGGGTTCACTTAACCAAATCAATAAACTTACCGGCTATACCGAGAGTTGGTGAATATGTTAAATTTTCAAACTCACAAGCTGGTGACTACTTTCCTTGGAAGGTTTCCCAAGTAACCTATAGAGAAGGTGGGGAAGTCGAAGTGCTCACAGAGTTGTTAGATAATGTTAATGATAGAGGGTACTCTTTTGAAGCCGAAGAGGAGTTTGATGAGTACTACGAGTCATACCTGAAGGAAGGCTGGATAAGTTCTAAAGGAATCAAGAAAAACACAAGGTCATTAGCACGTGACTCATAACAAATGTAGGCAATCGGACAGTCAAACCTGTCATGTCTTTTGTTCCAAAAGCCACGCCAAATTTTCCTGCAGTTGCTACAGGCGTTAGAGGGCATCCCTAGTTCATTGTGAATCATATAGTTCAACCTTATTGGGACAGGCATGTTAAGAACTCAGTATTTACAAAGCCTCTAGCGTTTTCTTGACCATATTTAAGTGTACTGTATATAATTACAGTGTGTTTTCTCAAGGAAGAGAGGTTAGATATGCCAAGGTCAAGGAAAGAGCAAGTCAGTTTAGAAGATACCCCTTATTATCATTGTGTAGCTCGTTGTGTTCGACGGGCTTTTCTATGCGGTGATGATCCTATTACTGGAAACAGTTATGAACACCGTCGTGGTTGGATAGAGACGAGATTGCTCTTTTTAGCCTCTGTCTTTTCCATTGATATTTGTGCTTATGCCGTGATGAGCAATCACCTCCATGTTGTTTTGCATGTAGACGCTGAAAAGGCGAAATCATGGTCAACATTAGAAGTATTACAGCGCTGGCATACATTACACAAAGGAACGATGTTCACTCAACGATATGTAAGAGGGGAGAACTTACCAAATTACGCTGTAGTGCTCGCCGAAACGATTGCTGAAACCTACCGACAACGACTGATGGACATCAGTTGGTTTATGAAAGAGTTAAATGAGCCGATAGCCCGAAGAGCGAATTTTGAAGACAATTGCACTGGCCACTTCTGGGAAGGTCGTTTTAAGTCTCAAGCTTTATTGGATGAAGCTGCGTTAATGGCTTGTATGGCCTATGTTGATTTAAACCCACTTCGAGCGCGCATGAGTAAAACACCTGAAGACTCTGATTTTACCAGCGTGAAAAAGCGCGTTACCTCTGCAAAAAGAAAACATCAACCGAAAACCTTATATCCTTTTGTTGGTAATCCAAAAAAAGACATGCCGAAAGGCTTACCTTTCAAATTAACTGACTATCTTGAGTTGATCGATATGACAGGCCGAATCATACGAGAAGACAAACGTGGTTCAATTGATGCTTCATTACTTCCTATCTTAAAGCGTCTAAATATTTCCTCTGAAAATTGGTTGTGTATCGCCACTGAGTTTGAGAAAAGAACAGGTGGTGTGGTTGGAAAAGAGCAATCAATCGCTCATTTCTGTGAATCAAACCAACGGCAGAGAAAACCAAATCGGCAAAAGCGCCAACTCCTCAATTAATCCCATTTTCAATCCATCTGAATCTTCACTAAACAGGCTTTAGTGTTTTGTTGTGTCTTAAATATGGTTTTCTACATTATCAATGAATAGATAATCAAAATTAGTCTGATATTCAAGAGCCGTGTGTTTTGTTTTCTTATTATGATTGATGTAGTTTTTAGTATGTGTGTCCTGAATCGCTCTTTATTTTAAATATTATTAAATGCAGTGTATGAGAGAAATTGAGTATCTGCGACAGAGAATGTAGTTATGGTTAGTAACGTTGAAACTCGCCCACAGAACATTTTTCGAGGTGTTGCGCTTATTGTCGCCGCGGCGCTCACTATTTCGATTCAAGATGTTGTTTTCAAGCTTTTTAGTAGTGAGCTGACTCTTTGGCAAATTTTTACGTTGCGGGGTGTGTTGTCAGTGCCAATGCTATTAGTCGTAATTTGGGTGCGTAGGACACATAAAGGGGTTGTTCGTACCGCTTTAGGAAAATGGCCCGTTCTTCGTTCGTTGTTTATCACTACGACATTTGTGGCTTTTTATGCGGCTATACCATTTTTAAGTTTATCTACCGTTGGTGCCGCCAATTATATTGCTCCTATCTTTGTAACTCTACTCTCAGCGCACGTCATAAAGGAAACCGTAGGTCCGCTTGGTTGGTTAGGTGTCTTGCTTGGGTTTATTGGTGTGGTTGTTTTATTGCAACCAGGTACCGCTGCATTTTCCATTTGGGCTGTGCTTCCTGTTATTGGGGCCGTGTTTTATGCTCTTGCTCATATTACAACTCGCGTAAAATGCCAAAATGTTCCTCTTGCGGCTATGTCTCTCTCGCTTAACCTGACCATGCTAATCGTTGGCCTGATTATTAGCGTGCTACTGGTTTGGCTGAATCCACAAGGTAAGATAGTCGAAGCCTATCCGTATATTTTTGGTCTTTGGTCAAGTTTGGGTCTAACCGATTGGTTAGTGCTTGCGTTGCTCGCTGCATTCGCCATTGTCGTTGGGGTCTTGTTGGCAGGGGCTTATCAAGCCGCTCCGCCATCCATTGTATCTACTTTTGAATACAGCTATTTGGTCTTTGCTGCTGTGTGGGACATTGTTTTCTTTGGCATTGCACCGACGATTGCCTCGGTCTCGGGGATGGCATTGATCGTATTTGCGGGGTTATTGGTATTACGGCGAAAATCAAGTAATAGAAGCTAGTTTTGATCTTTAGAATCAAATGAAGAACTATCATTGTACAGCCTGCTACATAGCGGGCTTTTTTTTGCAAAAATTTAAAGTATTGTAAATTTCATTGTTTGAAGGGATCTGCTTATTAATATTAAGCGCTGGTACAAAAAATTAAATAGTGGGAGTTAAAAGTGAAGTATTTATATTCGATATTATCTTGTGTATTCATGGTTGCTACGGTTCAGGCTGCGGATACTTTTGAGCTGAAATTAGTAGATGAGCTGGATGAGTCTGAATTCTATTGTCTTGATGTATCTGGTTGGGGAAATCATTTAAAAATTGAAGATCCATTACAAGTGCATACCTGTAAACCTGGTTCTTCTGATCAGCAGTTTGTTGTTGATGGAAGCACATTAAAAATGCCTGAGTACGATAGATGTTTAGCCGCCAGTGCTTCTGGTGATAAAGCACTACCGGGAAGTGCGGTTATGGTACGAGAATGTGATGGTAGCCCGATGCAAAAATTTGAACTCACATCTTCTGGTCAAATTGTCATGAATGGTTCTGATCTTTGTGTGGCAGCAGGAACAGAAAGTCTTGAAGCTTCTGGCCCAAGTCATTTATGGCGTGTGGCAAGCTTGCAGTATTGTGAGAATTTTGAAGCAAAACTGATCACGTGGAAAGCTGAATAGTTCATAATTCATTCTCGGAGGGCCACAAAATTCTTAGTAGTAGAGGTTTATTTCGTTGATTGGTTAATCAAACGAGATTAAGGTGATGTATTGTTAATATGCTTGCTCAGTTAACTTTTTTATTAACTGAAGCGTATTTAAAACTCACATTTATTGTTTAGAGGAAAGTCTATGATCTATTCAACACTGAAAATCTTGATTTCGTTTATATTGATGTTTTGCATCGGTTTTGTGTCAGCAGCGGAGCCGAAGGTACCAACAGAAGCGCCTTATATAGTGCTTAATGCAAATTTAGATGAGCCTAACGGTTATGGTTTTTGTATTGATACTTATGGAGCAGGTCAATCAGAGTTAATGCAAACTCATACTTGTAAGCCAAAAACGGATAAAGGCACTCCGAGGAATGATCCTGGTCATGATGTTCGCTTTGAATACAATGCAGACACTAAGCAAATTAGTTCTTATGCCTTTGAAGGTCAATGTATGCAAGTTCTGATCGCAACAGGAAAGTCGGAATTTGCTTTGCTTGATTGCAGTGATCATCCTCACCAAAAATTTGTTTATAATGCATCAGATAAAACTATTCGATTGGATAAAGATCAAAGTTATTGTGTCATCGTAGATTCAGATACGCTAGAGGCTGGGCCTTGGGTCAAACGCGCATTAAGGTTAACAGAATGCGATAAGACTGATACAACATTAAAGCAATGGTTAATTGTTTCTATTTAGTCGCATTATGTTAATGATTAACCAATTTCTAGGCAGGTTTAATATCTGAGGAAAAATACATGACAAATGTTACTGCTAAAGCGGATTCAATGAAAAGACCGCTTTATCAAAAAATCCTCGTTATCGCTTGTATAGTGAGCTTTGTTGGCGGCACGCTGACTGGAATCATGACGTACATGAATGTAGGTTTCAGAGAAAGCTTTTTAATTGATTGGCTTTCATCGTTTGCCATTGCGGTTTTGGTTATGGCGCCCGCTGGCTTATTGTTTATGACGATTATTAGCAAGTCTCTGCAAAAGCTTTTGCCTAATGTACACAATACTGTTCGCCAAGTGTTGACTGGTATTTGTATGGCTTTCGTTATGGAGTCAGTGTTAGCGGTAAGCACTACGGCAAATTTAACAGGATTTACAGACATAGATGCTTTTATAGCGGCATGGCAACAGGCTTTTCTTGCTGCTCTGCCTTTTGGGTTATGCATAGGCTTACTTATGTCATTGGTATTAAAACCAAAGCTTGAAAAATTTATGGCCAGCTAAGTGAAAGATTGAGTCAGGAAGGGAATGATTGGGAGAGATTGACACATTCTTTATCAGCTGTTTGTCAGATGTATTTATTTGGGCGGGGTTTATTTTGATTTCCCGTGCTGGGTCTCTCGCACTCTTGTCTTTATATGACATGATGATGCTGCTTTGACGGTGTTGGTTCCTTTGCTGGCTAGTGTGGTGACGGTGCCTTTGTTTGACTAGACTGCTATGGTTTGTTGATCGCTTTGGTATGTATCATTCTTGGAACCATGATAGGAGCTTTTCTTCCGGCCAAAGCGCCTATGTTAAAGTGTCGAGACAGATAATACTTTTTAGCTTCTTTGCAATTGAACATGGACGCAGCGAGTGAGTCATTAAAGGATGAAGTTATGAGTGAACCGAAAGAAGTGGCTTTGCCGGAGCAGAGTAAAATCCAAGCTATTGCGAGTGGAGCGAGCTTTTACGATGCTTGGGAAATGCCAACGACTAATCCAGATTTGACTCCATTAGAGCAATTTTTTCGGGTGATGAAACAGACGCCTAAATGGTTTGATCGATTGATGGTTCTGAGGAATCGTGTTGTTAGCCTATTTGGCCTTAAGGATTTAGGTGCGTTCTCAGACATGGATGAGAGTAAACCAAGTTCAGATTATA
This sequence comes from Marinomonas sp. 5E14-1, assembly GCF_039939215.1. Classification (NCBI taxonomy): domain Bacteria; kingdom Pseudomonadati; phylum Pseudomonadota; class Gammaproteobacteria; order Oceanospirillales; family Oceanospirillaceae; genus Marinomonas; species Marinomonas sp. 5E14-1. The sequence continues at coordinate 6,012 of NZ_JBDXMW010000024.1, forward strand.
AAGCAGGCGATCGAGTTGGCATTTTTACTCTCATTGAGAATAACCAAAACGAGGTGCTGCTCGGAGACGATGACAAGCATCTTAGTGTTGTTTTATCCATTCATAAAAAGACAGACGCTTCTACTGGCTCAACCTTTATAACGGTTTCTACCGTAGTTCATGTGAAAAACTGGTTGGGTAAACTTTATATGATTCCAGTGGCGCCATCCCATAAAATCATAGCGAAAAGAATGACGAAATTTATTTGTATCTAGCTGGTCTTATTTTGTATTCTCACATTTGATACTAGAGGGCTTAGTAGCTTTTCTCTAAGGTATAAGAAGTAAGGAAAGTGAATGATGTAATGAGTGGTGAGGGATTGTTCTCACCTTTGCGAATTATTATCATTAGTCTTTTGAAAGTATAAACATAGGGGAGCTCATGTTAGGGCGTTTGAAAGCATGTATTTATGGAGTGGTATTGCTTATTTCTGGGTGTGACTATATTCCTCATTCTGCTGAGTGGGCTTTGGACAAACAAGAGACTGAGCAATGGATGAGCACAGCAGAAAATTTTCCGGCTGTGATTGATAGAGCGTTTCAGACTCATCAAGTAGTGATGCTAGGAGACTATCACTGGAATGAAAAAGTCATGTCGGACTATGTTCACTTATTGGAGCAGCCTGGCTTTCTGGATGAAGTGAAACATCTGGTGGTTGAGTTTGGAAATAGCCGCTACCAAAAAGCGCTAGACGATTACTTAAATGGTCATTCAGATGATGCCAGCATTCTGGACAAAGTGCGTCGTGATGCTTTGTTTTTCACCGCTTGGGTGCCTGATGTCTATGTCGATTTTTTTATGGTTGTGAGACGCTATAACTTGTCTGTTGCTGATTATCAGCGTGTAAGAGTTTGGCTGGCTGAAGCACCTTTTTATTGGGAAGAGGTTTCTGAGGTTTCCGACTGGAAAAGCGCCGCTGACAATAAAACTGCAGGCTTTTTAAACGTAGCCCACGACGTGATGGAGTTGAATGAAAAAGTGCTCATGGTATTTGGTGCTTTTCATTTGTTGGATGTTTCTAATGCGCCAGAAGGCGTACCAATGCCTTTCGGAACCTTGTTGAAACAAGCGTATCCTGAACAAGTCTTCACAGTATGGCCGATCACTGAATCTTTACCGAATTCGGCTTTATCTTCATTGGACGAGCCTTCTTTATTGCTGACGAGCCAACCAGAAGCGAAGAAGCTCCTTTTTCTTGATGTCTTACCAAAGGCTAAAGTGCGTTTAGGTACTTATGGGCATCAAGATAGCAGTGTCGATGAGCTAATCGATGGACTGCTTTATATTGGCGAGAGTGAACTTAGTACGACACTTCCAGACTCTGTTATGCAAGATGAGGAGTGGTTGAAAGAAATGGAAACACGCTTGACGATTATCGGCGGTCGACCTTTGTCAGCCTTTAAAGAGATGTTATCCAATAGCCAACCCTAATGGAGAGCTTACAAATAAGAGAGCAGACGTATGACCTATGACGAGTTCAATCAATTTTGTGGCTCTTTGCCGGTGACAACACATGTTGTGCAATGGGGAAACTCTCAGGTGTGGAAGGTTGGCGGTAAGTTGTTTGCTGTTGGTGGTTGGAATCCGGGTGGTGCGCCTGCGTTTACTTTTAAAACATCTGACTTGAATTATGAGTTTTTGCGCAATAAAGAGGGTTACAGACCTGCGCCTTATCTTGCGTCTCGTGGTATGAAATGGATTCAGCAGTTTGAAGGGACAAAAGATTTAGATGAAGAGTTAAGGTATTACATTGAAGAATCTTATCGTATTGTGTCTTTGGGTTTGACGAAAAAGAAGCAAAAAGAATTGGGTCTGAATCAAGGCTAGAGCTGTAGAAAATTTGCTTTAAACTTTGTGAATCGAGCAACCATGAAATGAAAAAATGCCCTATTAAGCAAAACCTAATAGGGCATTTTTACGAGTTAGTAACAACTAAAAACTAGCTTGTTTTTTTGTTGTATACAGACTCATCTAATTCACCTTCGCTTTTAGCAACTAAGGCAGAAACCATCAAGTCACCACAAACGTTAACGCTTGTACGAGCCATATCAAGAATACGGTCGATACCAGCAACAATCGCTAGACCTTCCATTGGCAAGCCAACCGTTGTTAGAACCAATGACAACATGATTAAGCCAGCACCAGGAACACCCGCAGTACCGATGGACGCTAGTGTAGAAGTCGCAATGATAAGCATGTAGTCAGACATGGAAAGGTCAATGCCGAATGCTTGAGCGATGAAGATTGCACACACGCCTTGGTAAAGTGCTGTGCCGTCCATGTTGATTGTTGCACCAAGTGGTAATACAAAGCTTGAAATGCCTTTAGAAACACCCAGTTCCTCACGTGCTGCTTTGATTGTGCTAGGAAGCGTGCCAGAGCTACTTGTTGTAGTGAAAGCAACAGAAGCAGGAGCGATTAAACCTTTCAAATAGCCTACAGGGCTAAGGCGAGCAACCGTGCTGATCAAACCACAATGCACAACAAGTACGTGGATGATACAACCGATGTAAACCGCAGCAACCACTTTAATTAGAGGCATCAGGATGTCTAAACCGTATTTGCCTGTTACCCAAGCCATTAAGCCGAAGATGCCGTATGGTGCTAACTTCATAACAAGTTCAGTTAGTTTGTACATTGCTTCAGCTAGGCTTTCGAATACAGCGATAGCAGGTTTTGCTTTTTCGCCACAAAGAGTTAAAGCAACACCCAGACCAAGAGCAAATACAATGATTTGTAAAATGTTACCAGACGCTAGTGCGTTGATTGGGTTTTGAGGAATCAAAGCCAATAATGTTTGGATAAGAGTAGGGGCTTCTTTTGCAACAGGTGCTGCTGCGCCCGCTGTCATGTTGATGCCTTCACCTGGAGCCATGAATATGCCTAAGCCAAGACCGATACTGATTGCAACGGCTGTTGTGCCTAGGTAAAGGACAACAGATTTAAGACCAATACGACCCATTTTACGAGTGTCTTCCATTGAGGTAACACCCACAACCAAAGAACAGAAGACCAAAGGAACGATCAACATTTTGATTGTGTTAATGAACAAAGTACCGATTGGTTTTAAAAGCTCTGCGTCTGGTCCCATGATCGAACCTGCGATCACACCTAGCACCATACCAATTAAGATTTTTTTCCAGAGCGGCATGCTCTTCCAGAATCCAGAGGTGGTTTGTTCTGTTGTACTCATAGTTATTTCCTTTGCGATAGTTATGATTAGGGATCTTTTTTAGGGTCCCATTAATAGCGATTCGGTATTGAGAATCTGCTCGACCAGCCTTGTTGTTAAAATGAAGCACTCGGCTCATTTAATGAGTCTTATCGGTGTCTGCATACTTCTTCCATATATTGATACATAGCAACAGCAGTGCCAGTTTGTTTGATAATATTTAAGCTATTGAAATATATGGGTTTATTTTTAAATCTTAGAGTTTTTTGAAGGGTTTAAAGGGTATAACAAAAGGAATATGTAATTCTTTTTAATTTTATTTTTATAATAAAAACAAAGAGTTAGTTTGACTATAATAGTTATAGCTATTCCTTTGGTTATAGGGGGAATGTTTGCATAATTGACGATATTTTGAACAAATATTTACGCAATTAAACAAACATTTGGCAGGCCTAGGGAAGGTGCGAATAAGTCTTCTCTAGTTAATGTCGCTATCGGATTCTTTCTTCTTTAAGCGTTTACTTAATGCCGGTTGAGAAATACCGAGTAATCGAGAAGCGATGGATTGATTTCCTTGCGAGCGACGCATCGCTTCTTCGATGAGTAAGTCATTGGTTTCTTGTAAGGTTGGCAATGGCATGTCTGGTTTGAACAGTAGGGGGTCAGGTGTGTCTACATCTGGAATGGATGTCATGTTTAGGGCACGACGGAAACTTTCCATAGATAAGATTTTGGCTTTATGCTGACTCATCGCGTCATAAGCTAACGCTCTTAGTTCTCTGACGTTGCCAGGGAAAGGGTAATTTGCCAATAACACTAATAGCTCTTTGGGTATGGTCGGTTTGTGTTTGTTCAGTTCTTTCGCCGCTTCCGTTAAAAAGTAGTCCAGCAGTAGCGGGATGTCTTGTTTACGGTGACGAAGAGCTGGAATCTCAACGTGGTGGATTCTTAACCGATAGAAAAGGTCTTTTCGGAATTCACCTGTTTGCTGCTTTTTCTCTAAGTCCTGATGGGTTGCCACAATGACTCTTGCTTTGATGCGCTTTGGCCGGTCGCTTCCGAGAGGGTAATATTCTCCTTCCTGTAGAAGTCGTAACAGCTTTATTTGCGACGCAGAGCTCAGGTCGCCAATTTCATCCAATAACAAAGTACCGTTTGCGGCTTGCTCTATCATGCCAGCTCGCACTGTGTCTGCACCTGTAAAAGCGCCACGATGATGACCAAATAGAGTGTCTGCAAAAACATTGTCGTCTAAGCCAGCTACGTTGACACAAATAAGAGAGCCAGGACGATTGCTCAATGTATGAACGGCGTGAGCGATTTGTTCTTTTCCTACGCCGCTTTCTCCGCCTATTAATAGTGGTTGGTTGCTAATCGCAACAGACTCTAGATACTGAAAAACAGAGTGCATGCTTTTATCTTGAGTGATGATTTCGGAAAAAACTTCAGGATGCTCGAGCGTACCGGATAGGAACTTTTGGCGCATCTTTTGGTTTTCGATCTGCATCTCTTTCATTCTGATTGCTCGGCTTACCCCTTCGATTAAACGGTCTTCTTCTGTTGTTTTAACGAAGTAATCGTAAGCGCCTAAGCGTATGCAGTTCACCGCGGTTTCTAATTGATTAAGGCCACTGAGAATGATGACAGAGATGTCTGGGTATTCTTCAACAATCTTTTTTAACAGTGTTTCGCCAGATATGTAAGGCATGGTTAGATCTAGCAAGACTAAACCAATTTGCTTTTGGGAAATGATATCCATAGCCTCACGACTGTCGTGACAGCGGTGAAGGTTGTTAAAACCATGTCGCTCCAACGAGATGCTGAGGCTGCGTAAAAAAGACACCTCGTCATCTATCATTAGGATACCAAAGTCAGGATTGCTACTTATGCTCATATCGATTGGTTCCTATGAATTGCCGGCAGTGAGACTAAGGCTTTGGTGCCTTGGCCCAGTTCAGATGTATATGTCAGTGTGCCTCCGTGATCATTAATGATGCTGGAGGATATGGAAAGTCCAAGCCCTGTGCCGCCTTCTTCGCGTTTTGTGGTGAAGAAAGGGTCGCTAAGTTGAGGAAGATCGTTTGAATCTATACCGCAGCCTTGGTCGGATATTTCCAAGCAAAGGCGGTTGGTTTTTTGAAGGTAATAGGTAGAAATGCTAATGCTTTTGCTGGCGTCATCAAGTGCTTGGCAAGCATTGACAATAAGATTGATAACGACTTGCTCTATTCGTTGCGTGTTGCCCAAAAACACAGGTAATTGATTCCCATAATGGGTTTCAAAATGGTTGGTTGATTTTCGGATGGTGTTATCAACAAGGCGGATAGATAAAGCGACAACGTCATTAAGGTTTACATTCTCGTATGAGTCTGCAGGTCTTTGATGAGCGAAATCTCGAAGGTCGTTTACTATCCTGCGAATGCGTTGTGTTCCGACTAGCATGTCATCCAAAATAGCTGGAATTTCTGTTCGTAGGCGGCTATAGGTAAGCCCAGCAAAGTCGAAATCACCTTCGTTTTGATAGCGCTCTTCCAGCATGGGTTCCATGTCTTGGTACATTTCTTTTATGACGGGCAAGTTCAATAAAAGTAGGCTGCTAGGATTATTAATCTCATGGGCGACGCCTGCCACTAACACACCAAGAGAGGTCATTTTATCGGCTTGGATTAATTGTTCGTGTTGTCGTTTTATTTCATTGGTTCTAAGGGAAACTTGACGGGTTAGCATTCTATTCCATATCACAATCCCGCTTAGAATAAGAAACAGCAACGCTGAAGCGATACCAGTAAAAAGCCCAATTTTCTCCCAAGGCAAACTTGGTTTTTCAAGAGTGCCTAGCCATTTTTCGTAGAGAGCTTGTTGGCGGCCGGTGTTTTTTAGGATGGCTAATCCTTCACTGAATTGGGCCAATAATTGAGGTTGGTTTTTAGGAAGAGCGTAGCCATATTCGAGCGTGCCGAAGGGTTTTCCCACGGGCGTTATGTTTGATAGTTCAAGTTCTCGACCAAGATAAAGGCCGGGCAAGTTGGCAACTAAGGCGTAATCATGTTTGCCAGAAGCCAGCATGCGCAAAGCTGCGGCGTGAGTGTCTACAAGAATCAGTGTGGCTTTAACATTCTGTTGCAGCAGGTAGTCGTGCATGATACCGCCTTCCTGAACTATGACTTCTTTGTTTGTCAGCGCAGATAAAGAAGAAACCCTTGATTCACCTTTGCGAGCAAAAATAGATTGGTTAATAATGGCGTGAGGAGGAGTGAAGTCGAATTCCTGATTTCGGTCTTCGGAATACACCATACCTTGAAGAACATCGATCTCGCCTTCTGTTAATTTGGTTCTCATGCTGTCCCAAGTGCTTAGCTGTATATCGATATCCATGCCCATGACTTCCGCAATGGCGCGAGTCAGTTCGACGTTGTAGCCATCAGGTTGGCCTTGCTCATTGATAAACTCATAAGGAGGGTAGTTGTGGTCGCCACCGATTAACACTGTGGAGTGTGGTGAGGTGATGTCTTTCGCCACAGCCTCCAACGCTGTTAGTAGTAAAATTGATAACAGAAAGAACAAGGAAAATAGGGGCTTAATTGTTTGTTTCATAATGCTCTGATCGTTCTTGCCAAAGGTTTTCTGCCTCGTTGGAAAGGAAACGATGACAAGGGTAAGGTGTATTTTCAATAAAATAGCCCCGCATTTATGGGTGCGGGTCAACTCATATAGGATAAAAGCCTTGTTTGCATTCTTCTACATTCATTGTGTATGAACGAAATGGCTTATATTGATACTGAATGGAGTGTACATCCCATTAAATAAAAACAGAAATTTTTGTGTTATGAAAAATGCCTGTGTGGGGAATGTATTTGGCATTCACATCAATGGCGCAAGTCGTTTTAGGTTGTATGAATCATCATGTGGAAGTAATTTTATTAACGAATTCATACAGCACGCAACAAACAAATTTGTTACAGTTCGCCGTTGTTTAAAAAAGGTAGCACCTCTGTATCATGCCCATTCGATATTCTGTTGACGCATTGCCCGCTTTTTCGGTTGACCCAGAACAATTTGATGTTTTGCAGTCGGCTCGCCATTTTCGTGAATACTTATTGGAAGCCATCGATAAGGCAACCACTCGTATATATATTGTTGCTCTCTACCTCGAAGACGATGATGCTGGACGAGAAGTGCTAACAGCGCTTTATGAGGCCAAATTGCGAAATCCTAACCTAGATGTGGTTGTGTGTGTCGATTGGCATCGAGCTCAGCGTGGTTTGGTTGGCGCGGCAAAATCAAAGGGTAACGCTGCGCTTTATCAGACGTATGCTGAGAAATACGGCGTCTCAGTACCGGTTTATGGTGTTCCAGTTCGTACTCGAGAAGTATTCGGTGTATTGCATCTTAAAGGCTTTGTAATTGACGACACTGTGATTTATACCGGTGCCAGTTTGAATAACGTCTACTTACATCATAGAGACCGCTACCGTTTTGACCGCTACCATACCATTCAGCATGCGCATCTAGCTGACTGCATGGTGGACTTTGTTCGACAGGATATGATCGAGCAACCAGCGGTTCATAATTTGTCTCAGGCTAATTTGCCAAGCACGAAAGAAATCAAATTATCGATTCGAAAGTTCCGTATCGCCTTGAGTAAGTCGTCCTATAAAGTTAAACCAGAATCTGTTGAAGAAGCGCATATTGCTGTGACGCCTTTGGTCGGTGTGGGACGACGGAATAACCTTCTTAATAAGCAGATTCTTGCTCTGCTGTCGAATGCGAAGGAAGAAATTATCTTATGCACGCCATATTTCAATTTCCCGAAACCAATTCTAAGAGAAGTAAAGCGAGCGATTAAACGTGGTGTGAAAGTGGATATTGTCGTGGGTGATAAAACCGCCAATGACTTTTACATTGCGCCAGATCAGCCGTTTAAAGCCATTGGAGGGTTGCCATATTTATATGAAATGAATCTGCGCAAGTTTGCGGTGGTGAATGAGAAGTACACAAAATCAGGAATTCTGTCTATTCACCTCTGGAAGCACAACTCTAATAGTTACCATTTAAAAGGAATATGGGTAGACCGTAAAACCACTCTGTTAACGGGTAACAATGTTAATCCAAGAGCTTGGTCGTTAGATTTGGAAAACGGTTTGCTCATTAAAGACCCTGAAAAACAACTAGAAGCAAAGTTCAGTGCGGAGTTTGAAAATATCTTTCAGCATACTCAGCGCGTCGCTTCATGCAGCCAATTAGAGACATTGCAAGATTATCCATCGAAGATTCAGCGTTTATTGAAAAAGGTTGTACGTACCAGAATGGACCGATTATTAAAGCGAATTTTATAACTCACTAAATTTCTTGTTTTAGAGCCATGTTTATCTAGAGTCATACGAAAAAGGCGAGCTCATTCCAAATGAGTTCGCCTTTTTGTGTCTGGTTGCCGTTTTTGAAAAGCTATTTGGTTTTCAGGTTCTTCTTGATGGTGTTTGAGTACCAATTTAAGAAGTTGATGACGCCAAATTCGTAGGTTTCAGAATAAGGGCCTGGTCGATAGCCGATGGAGTTAATCCCAAGTTGGTTACGTTCGCCAAGGACTTTGTCTTGCTCATTGGTTGCATCCCATACTTTGCGTAGGTTTTCTGGGTCGTAGTCCACACCTTCAACCGCGTCTTTGTGGACAAACCATTTTGTGGTGACAAGGCTTTCTTGAGCGGAAATCGGTAATACGCGAAACACGATAAAATGGTCAGATTGCATGTGGTTCCAAGAGTTAGGCAAATGCAAAATACGCATGGAGCCAAGTTCTCTGTTTTTAATGCGTCCAAGCATTTTTGTGCAAGCCGCTAGACCGTCAATGGTCATAACTTGAGTGCCTTTCTTGAGAGGCATACGCACGATTCTGTTGCGCTGCACTTCACCAAAGCTTTTGAGTTTATGTGGAATGCCTTCTGCATCCCATTTCGCTGCTTGGTCAGCGTGTAACTCGAGGAAACTTTTTGACGCTCTAGGGTCTTCTGTGTCGTCTTCTTCTAAGAGTGTTTGGATAAGTTCGGGATGGCTGCCGACACAGTGATAGCATTCACGGTTGTTCTCTATGACGAGTTTCCAGTTGGCGCGTTCATACATGGTAGATTCCACCGCTAACTTGGTGTTTTCTACATCGTAAGGTTCCATATAGGTTTCGAGGGTGTCTAGGAAATCGTCAAAACCATCGTCTGGTGCTTCTTTGCCAAGGCAAACAAAAATAAAGCCGCCTGCGGTTTTACAAAAAGCGGATTTGAGTCCGTGTTGTCCTTTGTCGAAGTCCTTATTCATTTCTGTGCCTGCAAAAAGCAAGTTGCCTTTTAAGTCATAAGTCCATTGGTGATAAGGGCAAACAAGATTGGCAACTTTTCCTCTGTGTTCTGTACAAATTAATGAGCCTCGATGAGAGCAAGTATTGTGAAATGCGTTCACATTGCCTTCGGCGTCACGTATCACTAAAACAGGATTTTGCCCAACTTCTACCGTCATGTAATCGCCTTTTTTAGGGATTTCACTGGTCATGCCAACAAATAGCCATTCTTTCTGAAAGACTTCTTCCATGTCTATTCGGAACATATGTGGATCATTGTAGAGCGGTGCGTCTAATGAGTAATTGCTCAGACGCTTAGTAAGCATATCGGACATAGTTGTTTTTGCTTCATCAACGGAAGCGTGGCGAACATTGAGGAGATCGTGTTGATTCATCTTTCTGGGCCTTCATGACAAAAAGATTGATTGAACTGCTTTTCAGCGCATTTGATTACGAGGCTATAGTGGCGCAATTAAACCAGTAGGAAATGACCATTCACGACATGAGTTGATACATAAATCGACTCTCTATGTCTTGTGCTGACTAGGTTTGACTGCCATGAGCAACAAATTGTCGGTTAGGGTTAACTTGGATTGATAAACTGCCTCCAGAATGATTCGAAACAGTGCCATAACGAATTTAACTTAAGAGATCCTATTATGACTGATTCTTCTACACCTTTGGTGAATGCGGATTACTTAGCACCCGTGAATACTCAGACTTGGGTGAATGGGCGACACAACGTGCGTTGCGTGAAGGTGATTCATGAAACATGGGATGTACGAACCTTTTGTTTTATGGCTGAGCAGCCTGTGATGTTCTTCTTTAAACCAGGGCAGTTTGTCACCTTGGAGTTAGAAATTGAAAACAAGCAGGTAATGCGTTCCTACACGATTTCCAGCTCTCCTTCTGTGCCTTATAGCTTTTCGATCTCGGTGAAGCGTGTTGCTGGCGGTGAAGTGTCTAACTGGCTGCATGATAATTTGACGGTCGGTTCTGAATTGGCCGTGCATGGTCCAGTAGGGAATTTCAATTGCATTGATTTTCCATCCGACAAAGTGCTGCTTTTGTCTGGTGGTGTTGGAATTACTCCTGTGATGTCTATGGCTCGTTGGTGGTTTGATACAAATGCCGATGTGGATATTACTTTTATTCATAGTGCGCGTTCACCACGAGATGTGATTTACCCTAGAGAGTTGGATCACATGGCGTCTCGTCTCGATAATTTTGGCTTGTACCTTATTGTTGAGCGCATGGAGAACGGCTTGCCTTGGCAGGGTTACCGAGGCTATTTGGATGCTGCTAAGTTAGATATGATTTCGCCAGATTTTATGGAGCGTGAGATCTTCTGTTGTGGGCCTGCGCCTTATATGAAAGCGGTGAAGGCGTTGCTTCAGTCACGAGGCTTTGACATGTCTCATTATCATGAGGAATCTTTCGGCGAAACACCTGTGAGTGCTGTGGAAGATGCAATTGAGCAAGCTGAAGTCGCATTAGCAGAAGCTGAGGCGGTGAACCAAGAAGATTTGTTGCGCGTTGAGTTTTTAGGGAGTGGTAAAAGCGTTCAAGTGACAGCAGGTGAAACCTTGCATACAGCGGCTGCGAAATTGGATGTTATGATTCCAAAAGCCTGTGGTATGGGGATTTGTGGTACCTGTAAAGTTATGGTGAAAAGTGGTGAAACCCAGATGGATCATAATGGCGGGATTACGGATGATGATGTTGAAGAAGGTTATGTTTTGTCTTGTTGTACCGTGCCTAAATCCGATGTCGTGATTGAGTATTAGATTAGGTTTTAGGAAGTCATATTGCTTTTTTGAATAAGAATATTCTGTTTTTTAAAATATACGTTCAGTTAAAGCGCATTCTTGATCTATATTAGTGCGTGGCGTCAGCTTGGTGTGTCGGCGATAAGGGCGATAATTGCTCGCTGGCTCTGGAAAGCGCTAAGTTTCCTTAAAATAAAAAAGTTGTCTGATAAATGGTCTGTATTTTGCTTTGTTCGATTTATATTTTTTACAGTAGATAGCAATATCGAATATGAATCATCGCCAAGCAGTAGACGTAAATGGCACACGTATGGGGATATTAATATGGAAATGACGACAGACTCTTCTCTCGTTTTTGAAGCGAAGGGAACAACTAAAATAGGCTTTTTGTTGCTTGATCATTTCACCATGATTGCTCTTGCTTCTGCAATTGAGCCATTGCGTATGGCAAACCAGTTATCTGCTGAAGAACTTTATAGTTGGAGTTTGATTTCAGAAGATGGAAGTGCGGTTTTAGCCAGTGATGGTTTGAGTTTGACGCCTGATTTTTCGCTTCAAGATAATGTCGGTTTTGATCTGATTATTGTTGCTGGTGGCGTTGATATTACTCGCACTTATACGAATAAACAGGTTTCTTGGTTAATGAAGCAAAGCCGCAAAGGTGTTCAGTTGGGTGGAATTTGCACGGGAGCTTATGTGCTTGCTCATGCGGGTTTATTGGATGGCTACCAATGCAGTGTTCACTGGGAATGTTTAACCGCATTACAGGAAACTTACCCTAAAGTGAATTGCAATAATCGACTGTTTTCTTTGGATCGTGATCGTATGACATCGTCTGGTGGCAGTGCGCCAATGGACATGCTTTTGAATATGATGACTAAACAGCATGGGGCACGCTTGTCGAACGCCATTTCCGATATGTTTATTTGTGATCGTATTCGCAATGAATCTGATCAACAGCGTATGCCAATGCGCCAATTTAACAGTGTTGGTATGTGTACGCCTAAGTTAGTCGATGTGATTGAGTTAATGGAAAATAACTTAGAAGAACCTATCGAACTAGATGAGTTGGCTTCTTTTGTTGATGTTTCCCGCCGCCAAATTGAGCGTATGTTTCATCGCCATTTAGATTGTTCTCCTTCCCGTTACTACCTTCGACTAAGGCTTGAAAGAGCACGTAAGTTATTGAAGCAGTCCAATATGTCGATTGTTGAGATATCTATGGCTTGTGGATTTATTTCGACTCCGCATTTTAGCCGTTGTTATCGAAAACACATCGGTGTTTCACCTCGTGATGAACGTAAAATCGCTTGGAAAGGCGAAACAACGAAACCTAGAACAACGGAAGAAGGTGATGCCGTTGTCTACATGCCTCACGCTCAAGAAGCACTTAGTCAATCTCACTCCGAACCAAGTTACGGCTCGGTTAGTATGTGATTAAGGGGTAGGTTCAAATGAAAAGAGCTCATTGAGCTCTTTTTTTTATGCCTCGTGTTTTGCATTGAAAAAAATCGATAAGTTCGACCAAATATCTGAATAAATTTGATCTCTTGGGCGGTGCTATGATGTTCATATTGAAATGAAGATAGAGCTCAACCCTCTTGAGCTTTTCAGATCTGGCTTAATCTTCCTAGCAAAAACAAAATGGTGCCACCGCATTTTTGAAGGTGAAGAGGTCGAATTGGATGGTAAAAAAGTCCGTGTTGATGAAGCCTTTGTGCTGAAAAGTGATTGTAAAGTGACGCTTAAGAATCTTGGCAGAGTAGCTCGATTTTCAGTGTTACAGGGCCGTCCGATAGGAGAGTCTGTTGAGTAGCATGGGGGCTTTGTTATGAATACGAAAGCTGAATTGCAGCAAGCCTTTAATGATTACCAAGAAACCAAATTTGGTGGTTGGCCTTGCTACGATCAAGTTCATGGCAAGCAAGAGGGGCGTTTCGCTAAATACGCTGATGAAAAGTAGCGTAATGGCGTTGTGTTAGTTTTTACCAGATAAAGATGTTTTGATATTCCTTCTGGGAATGCTAAAGATAAGATTTATTCTTTTTACAAATACTGAATTTCTCTGCATGCTACCGCTTTATGGTTTTAGTAGGGTTTTGGTATGTGGTTTTTTATCACGCTTTTTGCTGCTGGTTGTCAGTCAATTCGAACGGCTTTTCAAAATAGTCTTGCGAAAGAAACAGGTTTTTTGCATGCCACCTTGTCTCGCTCATTATACGGTTTGCCTTTGGTCGGTGTGTATCTGGCTATTTGTTATTTTATTTTTGGTTGGGTTCGATTTCCTAGTGATAGTTTGTTCTGGGTTACGGCTAGTGTGTGTGCTATTGCTCAAGTGATTGCGACTTATCTTATGTTGAAGGTGTTTCAATCAGGCAGTTTTACATTAGGTATTTTATTAGCAAAAACCGAAGCGGTATTGGCGGCGTTGATTGGTCTGGTGCTTTTAGACTTTACCCTGACTTTGCTTTCTTGGTTGGGGGTGGCTTTGGGTGTGATTGGTGCATTTGTAATGAGTGTTAAGTGGCAAAATATCAAGCAAGTTCATCAGGATGTGTCATTATTGTTTGGCTTGGGTAGTGGCTTTTGTTTTGCCTTGAGTACCGTAACGGCTTCCCTTGCTAGCCATTTATTGCAAGGATCTATTATTACCAGTGCGGGTGTGACCTTGTTTTATGTTTTGGCGCTTCAGTCGATTATTTTGTGCGGGATACAGATTATTAAGGATAGAGATTTACTTGCGCCAATTAGAAAGAATGTTGTGTTGAGTGCAAAAGTAGGTGTATTTAGTTCTTTAGGTTCAATTGCATGGTTTACGGCATTCGCCTTGGTGAATCCTGCGTTAGTAAAAACACTGGGCCAAGTGGAAATTCTAGGTACTTTGTATTTTTCTAAGAAACGTTTTGCCGAACGTATTACTAAGCAGCAATGGTTGGGCGGTGCTATGATTGTGGCGAGTGTGATCTTGGTGGTGAGCTCAACCATAAAATGAGGTTTTGATGGAATCGACAAAAATTAATTATGTAGAGTTGCCCGCTCATGACTTGGCTTTAAATAAAGCATTTTTTAGTCAAGTATTTGGTTGGGGTTTTGAGGATTTTGGTGATCAATATACTGCTTTTAAAAATGCCGGTTTAGACGGTGGTTTTTTTCAGGCTGATTTTTCTTCTAGACCTCAAACAGGCGCTGCATTGGTGGTTTTGTACAGTGATGATCTTGAGGCTTTAGTTGAGAAGATTCCAGCATTTGGTGGTCATATAGAGCAGGTTATTTTTGAGTTTCCCGGAGGCCGTCGTTTTCACTTCCTAGACCCATGCGGCAATGAATGGGCGGTTTGGAGTAAAATCAACTAAATTAAATGCCAAAGAGAGTAGGGCATTACCTACTAAGAGTTATTATCTTCGTCTTGTCTTTCAACCGAGGAATCGGAATTTTCTAGAGCACTAGATTCTTCTACTTCCATCTTTGCACGTTCTGCTTTTGAGATGTATTTGGGTTTCGCCTTCTTAGGGTTTTCTTTTAAGTTGGCGCGTTTAGACTTCTTGGTCAAAATACTTTTGATTTTCTTACGGCGGTTCATATTACTGTGCTCAAAGTGATTCTATTTTAGAGAAACAATGAAACCAGTATCAGCACCATTGTTGAGACCGCAGCGACTATACCAGTCTTGCATCTTGTCTGAAAGCGACGAGAGAATTTTTCTCTCGAGTTCTTACTGGACACTGCTTGTTAACTAAGTTCTGTATGATATAGAAAAACGACAGAGGTAAGTGATGATTTTACCGCGTAGAAAATTACCAGCATTAAACTCGCTGCGTGCATTTGAAGTTTCTGGGCGCTGTTTGAGCTTTCGCCGAGCAGCTGAAGAATTAGGTGTAACTCAAGGTGCTGTTGCGCAACAGGTACGAGCGCTTGAAGAACACTTGGGTATTACATTGTTTGAACGTTTGCCTCGCGGTTTGGCATTAACGCCAAAAGGGGTTAGGTATTTGGCGGATATAAGCCGAGCGTTCGATATTGTGAGCGAGGCAACATCTCAGATTGTGGAACGCTCAGGTGTGGTTACTATTAGCGTCACGCCAACTTTTGCTGCTAAATTACTTATTCCGCGTCTTGGTGAATTGAATGCTTTATTTCCTGAGATAGAACTGAGGACGCTTGCGACTGAATCGTTGTCTAATTTCGATGCGGACCAAATTGATATTGCAGTGAGAGTAACAGGCGAATCGTTTCCATCTAATTTGCAAGCTGAGCCATTGTTTCACCAAGAGCTCGTGGTTGTTGCCAGTCCTCTGTTGATAGATAAGACACAAACCCCTTGCAAGATAGAAGAACTTCAGCAGTTTCCTTTATTGCATGACTCTCATAATAATTGGCCCTTAATATTAAAGTCAGAGGAAACACTTTCAGGTGCTAAATTTAATCAAACATCCTTAGCCATTGATGCCGCTTTAGCGGGCCAAGGTGTTGCTTTAGTGTGTCGCTCTTTTGTGGAAAAAGATATTGAATCGGGTCGATTAATCCGAATCGTAGAGGAATCTTTTTTTATTGAGCCTGATTATTTCTTGGTTAAAAAGAAAATGGCTAAAACATCAATAGCGGTTGAAGCGGTTTGGCAATGGTGTTTAAAGGAGTTTGCTTCTGGAATTCAGCCTTCAAAGTAAAGTTCAAATATTCGCGAATGCAACTTTGAAGGCTTCCAAGCCAGTAAATTATAAATATAAGCTTTTAATTAGGTTGTTGAGATTTTCCTAGACCCTGTTTGTATGAGAATAACCCCGCTTAAAATCAACGCTAAGGCGGCCAATACAAAAATATTAATATCCTCGCCCACAAAAGCACCAATAATAACGGCAGCGATAGGTGCTATGTAGCTGGTTCCTGATGCTTTTACCGAGCCTAATTTCTCAATGATGTAGTAATAGAGAAAAAATGCACCTCCTGTTCCTAATAGGCCAAGGCCGATAACAAGACCGAGTAATGTGGTAATATCTGTGGTTATAGCGGACAGCCCAGTGAAATCGGTTAGGATCAACAAGGTCAGAGAGGCAAAGCCTGTTTGCCATGTTGCTAATGCCAATGGCGGTATTTTATGTGGTGATAGAGTTCGTTGGGCATAAACAAAAGATACGCCAAGGCTCGTGGTTCCTGCGAGCATCCAAATAACTCCCAATGGGTCGATGCTTTCAATATTCTCCCAAGGGCGAGCGCTGACAATAATACCTAAAAAACCTAAGATAACACCGATTAACATTTGCAACGTAGGGCGATCCTTTCGTAAGAATAAAAAGGCGCATATGAAGGTAAATATTGGAATGGAGCCGCTCAACAGTCCTGCAATGCTGGTTGGAATTAACGCAGTACCTGCCACAAAGCCATAATAGTAAAAGGAAGTAGCGAGAACCGACATAACGGCAAAATGCATCATGTGTTTGAGTTGATTTCTATACAACACCTTTGAGTATAGAGCGATCAATAAAAGAGGAATGAAGCCACACAACACTCTCAACATAACTGTTTGCGCAGGTGTAATAAGGGCTGTAGACCATTTCATAAAAATAAAATTCGAGCCCCAAATGACCCCTAAAGCAATGAGTGCTAAATAACTTTTTAACATATCTATTCTCCTTAAAACACTCGATGAAATTCGTCTTTTATTGTAAGAGGGAGTGGAGAGAAAATCGCGCGATTTAAAAACCTTTAGGCTGTAGTTTTTCTACTGTTATTATCGCCAATAAAAGTTGCTTTGATCTGCTTAAATATGAGAGAGAATAATGAAAGAACAGAGTATAAATAATTTAGTCAAAAAAAAGCCCTGATCAACGATCAGGGCTTTTTTATGTTGGTACCAGTAGGCGGACTCGAACCGCCACGCCTTTCGGCAACGGATTTTGAATCCGTCGTGTCTACCAATTCCACCACACTGGCCTTGAA
>NZ_JBDXMW010000025.1:0-10766 GCF_039939215.1 Marinomonas sp. 5E14-1
TGGTAGAAAAGTGATAAATCAGCCACATTACTGACTGATATTGGGCTTTTAAGAATATTAAGGCGTGTAGCTCGACTTGATCGCATGTTCCTTAGTGTTAACCAAAAAGGCTTAGACATCAGACCTAAGCCGCTGATTACTATTAGCCAAGTTAGTTTATTGTAGAATTTAGGACGTAACAGCTCAATGAGTTTTAAGAGCCTGTCCCACCACAAATCAAGTGATTTATTCATTCAAATACATCTCCGCCATGTCATCTAGCTTTGCCTTTACTTCTTTCCAGTTTGGCATTACTTGGGTTAATAAGCGCCAGAATCGTTCACTGTGATTGTGTTCAGCAATGTGGCAAAGCTCATGCAATATCACGTAATCAATACATTCTTTCGGGGCTTTCACAAGGTGAGGATTGAGCATCAAGTTGCCTTTGGTTGAGCAGCTTCCCCATTGCTTTTTCATTGCCATGACACGAAATGAAGGAATACCAGTTACCCAGGTGGCTTTTGAGAGTAATTCAGCTAGTCGCTCATGAAAAATGGCTTTAGCTTTGCGTTGATACCACTTGTCGATTAGCGGTTTAATTTTCACCAACCGATCATCAGTATCGCTGCTGACTTCGTGTTTGAGTGTGACATTTAATTTGCCACGGCTTAGCTTCACATTGGGCACTTGCTCGGCATCATTGATGATCTTTAATACATAGCGCTTACCTAAGTAAAACTGTGTTTCACCACTCACATAACGCTTAACTAAAACAGTGTCTTTTTGCTTTGCAAATTCATCAATGCTTTGCCAAATCCATCTGGCACGCTTATGCATGGCATCTTGAATAGCATCATCACTTGCATCATGCGGCACTGTAGCCACAACACGCTGATCAGGGTGAACCTTAATAATTACCTTGCGTGCTGGTTTTTTAGTATTTTCAGTAGGCTTGGTTTTACGAATAACATCATAGTAAATGGTGTCGTTACCATAGGTAAAAACACCATGTTCATTGGTTGTTGTTCGGCTTTCTTTTGAGCAAATAGCGGCAGCAATGGCTTGTTTTGTCACTCTCGTTAGCCCCTTGCTAAGCCTAAGCGAGTGATTTTAAGTACTTCTTCAATCAGCTTTTGAGCGTTATCAAGGCCAAGATCAGCAAATAACAGCGGCAACAGTTTCATGTGAATGGCGTTTTCAATTTCTGCAGGGTTAATGGAATACTCAGCAACCGCATCATTCACTATGGCATCAATATCAAAAGCAAGCGCTACCAGCTTATCGTTATCCAGTGTTTTTTCAGTTAAGAGTTCAGCATCAAATAAGTGTTTAAACAAACCAAAATAAGCTTGGGCATGCTTGTTTAACTTGCCTGCATCATCTACAAAGTCATTGGGAACATCAGCCACTTTGCGGTCTTTTACTTCTTGCTCAAAATCAGCGAACAAAATGTACTGCTTAACAGGGGCATCAAACATGGCTTTGGCATCGTCAATGGCCTTTTTCAGCATCTTAGAAAAGTACTCTTGTGCATAAGGGTCATCAGCTAAGTCTTGCTCTATCATTTTGGTAATACGGCCAGTGATTTTATCCGTTTGGTTACGGGCTTCGTCATTACTCATGTCTTGCGGCTTAATGTCTTTTCCTAGGTTACCTACCAAGTAAGCTCCATCAGGTTCTTTCACTTCAATACCGGCGATATGTTTATCAAGTAAGCTGCGGATTTCTTCAGCATATTCATCATAATTAATGGTTTCGTCAGCTAACTCCATAACGCTCTTGCGTAAGCTTACAAAAGCTTTTAAATCAAGTTTGTACTGTTCACGCTTGTTGTCGAATGACTTATCTTCAAAGTAGGTGGCAGACTGCAGTGCTACCTTCATACAGCTAGAGAATGCTTTCAAGGTATCATAAAAGTCTTCACGTTTTTTAAGGTTTGTATCAACAAGACTTCCATTAATTTCTTGTATCTTAGGTGCGAGTGCTTGGCTCAGCGATGCAGGCTGTAGTTTGTTTTTCACCCCTTCAAATATCGCCCATAAGTCGCTGTGCAGTCCCGGAAGCTTTTTGTATTCCGTATCCATGCGGTTATACAAACCTTTCAGATCATCAATATCAAAGCCGCCTTGGGTGCGTTCTGCAAGGTCTTGGTACTTTTCTATCGTGGTATCAAGCTCTTTTAATATGCCTCGGTAATCTATTAAGTAACCAAACTGCTTTTTGCTATGTAATCGGTTAACACGGGCAATCGCTTGTATTAGGTTGTGCTCTTTTAGAGGCTTATCGATATAAAGCACAGTGTTCTTTGGCTCGTCAAAGCCTGTCAGCAGCTTATCAACTACGATCATGATGTCAGGGCCATCATCTCTGCCAAAGTCTTCAATAATGGCTTTGGTGTAGGCTTTTTCGTCCATTTTATTTACGTTAGCTTTCCACCAATTTTGTACGATGTCCTTACTTTCCTGATCAACCGCCTCGTGACCCTCACGAGTATCTGGAGCCGACATCGCCACAACCGATGTCACCGTGCCTATTTTATCCAATGCCTTCTTATAACGAATTGCAGAGGCTTTGGAGTCACAAGCCAATTGGCCTTTTAAGCCTTGCTGTTTAAAGTTTTGGAAGTGGTCGGCAATATCATAAGCAATCAGGTCAATTCGACCTTCAGTTTGGTAGATCTGACCTTTCTGAGAAAACTTCTTCTTTAAATCCGTTTTTTGCTTATCGGTTAGTTTGCTGGTGCTGCGTTCAAACCATGCATCAATGGCTTTGTCGTTAACGTTCAGCTCTGGAATGCGCTCTTCGTATAACAGAGGGGTAACGGTTTTATCTTCAACCGCTTGCTGCATGGTATAGGAGTGGATGATCTTACCGAATTTGTTTTCGGTCTTATCGTCTTTTAATAGTGGCGTACCCGTAAAAGCAATATAGGCTGCTTTAGGCAGCGTCTGCTGCATACGGATATTATTTTCACCGTTCTGGCTACGGTGTCCTTCATCTACTAATACAATAATATTCGGGCTATCGTTATAGCAGTCTTTTTGTTTAATCGCTGAGCCAAATTTGTTAATGATCGAGAAAATAACTCGCTCATTGCCTTTACCGATTTGTTCGGCTAAACGCTTACCAGTGGTCGCCATTGCATCTTTTTTATCTCGGTCAGTTAATACACCGCCTGATGCAAAGGTTCTGCTTAGCTGATCTTCCAAGTCTACACGGTCTGTAACTATGATCACACGGCATTGTGCAAGCTCTTCAAGCCAGATAAGTGCTTTGGATAAAAACACCATTGTAAACGACTTGCCACTACCTGTGGTGTGCCAAATAACACCGCCTTCACGGGCACCTGAATCATCAAATGTGTTAATGCGTTCAACAAGTGCTTTTATGCCAAATACCTGCTGGTATCGAGCGACAATCTTGCCTGCTTTTTTATCGAACAAGGTAAATAAGCGAGTCATATCCAATAAGCGCTCAGGGCGAAGCAAGCTAACAATTAGCCTATCTTGATCGGTAACAGTTAAGTCTCCTGCTGTAACCAAAGATAGATAGTCATCTTTCGCTTTAGCTGGGCGATGTTTAAACAGTCCATCTAATTGTTCATCGCTCAGTTTATGGTTTTTTAACCTGACAAATTCCGCTTCAGGTATTTGCTCCTCTTTCCACTTCGCCCAGAACTTCTCAGGGGTGCCGCAAGTAGCATATAAACCTTCATGCCCATTTACTGCTAGTAGTAATTGGCTATAGGCATACAAGTGAGGAATTTCAGCCTGACCTTGGTTTCGAATGTGCTGCGAAATCGCCTCAGCGTTGGTCGATTTACCTTCTTTATTGGAATCAGGGCGTTTCGCCTCGATAACCACTAATGGCAACCCATTCACAAAGCACACAATATCTGGAATGCGATTACCAGTGCCTTCGGCATTTTGAACTACTAATTCTTCAGTAAAATGGAATTGGTTATTATCAATGTTGTGCCAATCAATAAGCTTAATGGTGGGAGAGGCTTTTTTGCTGTCTATGAATTCAGTAACACCAATGCCATACATGAGTGCATTGTAAATTTTCTCATTAGCGGCTTTTAGTCCTAAATTCATAGAAGGGCTCAGCTCATGCATTACTTTATCAATGGCTGATTTTGATAATTTGTATTGTTTACCTGCAAACGAAAATGTCTGTTTCACTAAAAATGCACGCATGACAGACAGCAAAACAACCTGATGAGTAGCTTTCTTAGCGTTGGCTAGGGTATTCCTTCTTAGCTCTTCGCATTCAGCTGGTGGAATAAACTTATAGCCAAGGTTGGCCAGAAGGGTTAACGCTGGGATCTTAGAGCTCGCTTCTTCTGTAAAGTTAGCTGCTTGTTGTGTCGTTATTTCCATATCGAATGTTCTCTCCAGTTGCCAGGCATTCCCATTGCTGCTCGCCACTGTTCATTATGAGCAAGTAGGCCAAGGGCTTGATTTACTTGTTGTGCCCAATCTTCACCATTACCTGTAGCTCTAAGTAGATGCCTTAGCATGAGTAAAATATAAAAAATTCTATCATTTCTCGGTGTTAGGGGAGGAAGCCAATGAATATCTTTTGTCTGGTCTGGCTTGATTGCGAGGCTTCTGTTCCATAAACGACCGTGATGAGCGCAAATGTTTCTTACATAAGTGAGCGTGTGTAGCCAGCCGCCAAGCTTTTTATGGTGGAGATTAAAGTGCTGGGCGATCGATTTTTTATCTTCAATTCCTCTTTTTCGATCATTTATTAAACCACCATATCCAAATGATAAAGCGCCTAATGACATTACTTCTGTCAGCATCCAAATGGGAATCAAAGGAAAGTTTTGATAAGTGTTTTTGTAGTGATCGATAAATTCGTCTTTTGAACGGTGCACTTCAGCTTGTAATTGAGTAAGCCACTTATGATGATCAAACTTATTGTGGAAATTGTTCTTGTCTGTGTATCCAAAGGCACCGTATTTATGCCCTACATGGTAAGTGAATTGAGTGCGAACAGAAACTTCGACCCTTTCAATGGCGTCTATGACTAAAGAACGCAATTTTCGATCTGTTTCATATAGAAAAAGAGCATCTTCAAAAAAAGTATCTTCTTCAAATTTGTCTAACACTTGTTGTGGGAAGGCTCTATCACGAAGTCTAAAAGGGTACCAATATGCACTTAAGCGATAGTAGCTAATATTGGCTAATGTACTTTCAGCGAAGGGCTTATCCTTGAACAACATACCTTTATTTTTCAGGTGATTCACTTGTTCAGAAAAGGTAAGAGAGGGCTTAGTGTATGGAGTTAAAGGCATGTACTAGCCTTTTGTGTGTTCGATTGGTGTTTTTTAGACGAAAAAAAACCGCCAAGGTTGCGCGTTACATCTTTAATCAAAGAAAAAAGAGCACTAAGCGTGACGGTTATGTTGCAGTAAGTATGGTTAAAAATGACGATCTCGTCAACCTGAAACGTATATCGGATCATTTTTTAAGCCTTTCTTATTCGTTTAGAGATAGAGGAGACAAGTTGTTTATTGCTTCAAAAGTCGCAACAAATTCATTTGTTATTCCCTCGATCGACAGCTCATTGATAGGCCATCTAAAGCATTTGCTTCCGCCGGAGTGCCAATGATTAACCGCTTTATTTGCTAGGGATTCATGAAGGCTTCCAAGTTCTAGCCCTTCATCCTCTGTTTGAATGTGAATTTGGATGAATATATGTTTTCCCGCATTGCGTGGATCGTCATCTGCTATGTCTACAGACGGTGCGCCAGTGGCGAAAAGTACCACTTCTGTTCTTTCATCTTCGCTATAGAGAATCGTGGTAGGTAAACCGAACCAAGAAGACTTTTGGCTACGTAATATGCCGTTTAGCTCCGGGTGCTGTTCTAGTTTTGTATGGGCTTTGTGTTGGACGCTTTGTAAGGTGTTTTTGAGTAAATTCCAAGCCTGAGATATTTCGCCAAGGTGTGTCAAAACAAACTCTTCTTGAGCGTTATTTTGTTCTTCGTCGTTCACAAGGTTCTCCAAATGCAGTAAAAAATCCTTTAATACCAAAGACCATTTATTAAACGGAGCATCAAAAAAATGCTGCTGTAGTCGCTTTTTTATCTCATTAACTAATTGGTGAAAACTTATCCCACACCAGCGAGGGTGAAGAGGGGCGTTATCAACTTTTCCATCAGGGGATAGAATGACAAAAACTGCCTGTTTTTCTGTCTCATCTGTTAAATCATTATCTTTATCGACTGCTTTTTTTGTCCTGATTACGCTGTCTACATAGGCTTCATACTCATCAAAAGGGTTAATTTGCTGATGATTAACCTTACTTTCTATCGCGATAATCCATTCATCTGAGCTTAATAATAAATCGATACGTTTGTTATTTTTAGTCGTGACTTCTCGCTGTGGCTTCCCATGGGCTTGTGCATACTGAAGGCCCTTATAAATGGCGTTTTGTCTTATTAAGCTGACAAGGCTTGATATTACCAAGTCATTCATACCGTGAACTTCTGTAGTGTTGCAAAAGAAGCTTAGTACCTCAGTCATTGGGTTCTCGAAATGCCCACGACTTCCAATATCAAAAAGAGTGGTTTCTCGTTTTATTTTGGGGAGTTGCTTAAACTTATCGACTAAAGCGATTAACTGTTCAATATCCATTTTGATGTATTCCCTAATATAAACTCTAAGCTTGAGTTTAAGTAGATTAGCACTTAAACGATATGGTTACTATCCGATACTACTTGCCTGTTCAGAGGCAGAATCTAGTGTACGCCCTTGATAATCATGCAACGTTACCCCTTGCTCTGTTTTCCAGTCTACCCAACCATTAGAACTGGCTAGTAACAAAAACATCGAGGCACCGCTTGGTGTGGGGAACAAGTAATCTCGCTGAAATACAAAGCGACCATTTTGCTCTGCAATAACCCCTTTGGCTAATAGCTGGTCGCGCTTATCATAAAACCGTTGCTCTGTTTTGCGCTTAGTCGTCATGGGAGCGGATGAGCCTTTTAGCACCACCATGCCCTCATTGGTGTAGATGCCCTTGGCATCGACACCAGTGCGGCTGCAAGAAAATACCTGTTCAGTTTTAGTGGGTGATGTTTCTGTCAGTGGTTCAAAAATAGGATAGCCAAGGGTTGCTAATAACAAGCTACCAATTTCATGAATTTCATCGCAATCGGCTTTAAGCGGAACAGGTGTATGTGGCTTTTGCCCACCATTACCATTGAGTAGTTCATAGCGCTGGCAATGCTTTGCTTTTTCTATCGACAGTGATTCTAAATACAGCACATGGGTTTGCGTTAAGTTATTGGTGAGCGACACCAAAACTAATGCACGCTCCCAATCTTTCTTTTCGTCTTTGTAGTGCTGCATCAATCGGCTGCCCACATCGCCCGACTGACCAATATATAACTCGTCTTTGCTATCGCCAGAAACTAAAAAATACAAGCCAACCTGCTTGGCTTCTGGCATTTTTACAAATTCGG
This sequence comes from Marinomonas sp. 5E14-1, assembly GCF_039939215.1. Taxonomy (NCBI): domain Bacteria; kingdom Pseudomonadati; phylum Pseudomonadota; class Gammaproteobacteria; order Oceanospirillales; family Oceanospirillaceae; genus Marinomonas; species Marinomonas sp. 5E14-1. The sequence continues at coordinate 7,460 of NZ_JBDXMW010000025.1, forward strand.
CAATATCACTACGAGGCACTTCAATTAAGCGAATAATCGAAGTGGTTTGCTCGGCAAAACGAATACCCGCAGGATCGCCTGTAGGTAAGAATATCTGAATGGTGCGAGGTCGCTTGTGTGTGATCATGCTGCCTCCTTGTCATCCACTTTTACTCTGCGCTTGCCAGTTAATAGTTGCTGCATCAGCGCTTTTTTCTCTTGTTTGAGATCAGCAAGCTGTTGTTCTAATAGCTCGATTTCTTTGTCTGCATTGGTTAGTACTGAAGCTATTTTTTGCTGTTCTTCTAATGATGGCTTAGGTAACTTGATTTCTGAAAAGTACTTATAACTTATAATTTTCCCATCTCGAATACCTTCAAGACGACTCTTCATTGCTTGAATGAAAATATGAGATTTAAGGTGATACTTATAGAAAGCATCTACAATTTTTATTTTCGGATATAAAATGACATAGGCTGGGCTACAAATACCCTTGTATCTAGAGTACTCAATGCCACCTTGGAAGCTTCTTAAGCTGATGATGAAGTCACCTTGTTCAACAACTTTATACCCTGAAATACTTTCCTTAGTAACAGATACATTATAATCAATAAATTCTCTAGGAATCGCACCTTGATCTTGAGTAATCGCTAATATCGGTAAATCAGAATCATGCTTTTTGTTTGATCTAGTTAGAAATATATTTCCTGCTCGAACGTAATCCCACTCACTTTCAAACGTTTTACCTGAATCATCTAGTAGGCGCTTTTTACCCGTGAGCAGTTGTTGCATGAGTGCTTTTTTCTGCTGTTTGCTGTTGTCGATTAGGCGCTCGGTGGTGCTAATCGCTTTATCCCAAGTGGATAGGATTTTGGCGATTTTTCGTTGTTCTGAGAGTGGTGGTAGCAATAATGGATATATTTTAAAATCAGAAGTGTTTAGGTTTCCTTTACCACCACCAACGACAAGTCTTAACGCTTGGTACTCACCATAATCTGAATTCAATACATAATTTAAAAACCAAGAATCCAAATCCTTTGCTTTGGGCGTTACAATTAAAGTCGTAAACGTTTGTGCTAAATTATACTCTTCAGGAACGACACAAGTTAGACCTACATTTGAACCAGTATGGACAGTGATCACATCGCCTGCTTTAACTCTTTTATTAGGATGCTTAGATGAGAATTCTTCGCTCAAATAAAGCATTTTTGAATCATCAAAATATCCTTTTTTAATATTTAGGTTTCTAATGATAGGTATTCCAACATCAGTATATGCTTCGGTAACAGAGGTCGCTAAACCTACTGCAACCCTTTCTGAAACATCATTTAGTACAACTTTTCTCCATCCACTAGGCACCATAACCTAACTCCTTTAAGTAGCCTTCCATCTCTGCTTCAAGGGTTTGCAGCTCATTTTTAAGCTGAACACGCTCAGTGCGTACTGCCACTAAATCAATTTCAGCTTCTTCTTCAAAGGTATCAACATAACGAGGAATGTTGAGGTTAAAGTCGTTCTCTTTGATTTCATCAAAACTTGCAAGATAGGCGTATTTGTCAACGTTTTCACGAGCCTTGTAGGTATCGATGATCTTTTGAATATTATCGTCAGTTAGTTGGTTTTGGTTTTTGCCCGATTTAAACTCACGACCGGCATCAATAAACAATACGCTTTTATCTGATTTTTGCTTTTTGAATATTAAAATCGCTGCTGGTATGCCTGTACCGAAGAACAATTTTTCTGGTAGGCCAATGACGGTATCTAGCAAGTTTTCTTCAATCAGTTGTTGACGAATTTTGCCTTCACTTGATGCTCTAAATAACACACCATGCGGCACTACTACGCCCATTCTTCCGCTTTCAGGTTTTAGCGTTTCAATCATATGACTGATAAACGCATAGTCGCCTTTGGTTTTAGGCGGAATGCCACGTCTAAAGCGCCCATAAGGGTCGTTGCTGGCATCATCATGTCCCCACTTATCAAGTGAAAATGGGGGGTTGGCTGTCACTACCTCAAAGTGCAGTAAGCCGTTACCGTCCTTCTCTTTTAGTAGTGGGTTACGAATGGTGTCGCCCCATTCAATGCGGTGGTTATCTTCACCGTGAAGAAACATGTTCATTTTGGCGAGTGCCCATGTAGAGCCAATGGCTTCTTGACCAAATAAGGCGTATTTTTTAGAGCCTGAATTTTTACGTACCATAGCGCCACATTTGAGAAGTAGTGAGCCACTTCCTGTACATGGGTCACATATTTGGTCGCCTTCAACTGGCTCTAAAACCGTTGCTAAAAGGGTTGAGACTTCTGGCGGGGTATAATATTCGCCAGCGGTAGCGCCACTGCCAGCGGCAAAGTGTTTAATAAGGTATTCATAGGCATTACCGATGATATCTAAACTGCCCACACGCTCTGAGCTTAAATTTAAAATGTCTTTACCAAAGTCTTCGAGCAAGTGACGAAGTAAATCGTTCTTTTGTTTTTCTTGGCCTAGGCGGTCAGTGTTAAAGCTGATGTCTTGGAATACGTTTTTAAGCTTACTGCCGTTAGCTTCTTCAAGTGCGTGTAGGGCTTTATCGATACGCTCACCATTGCCTGCTTCATAGCGTTTTTCGTATAAGTCCCAAAAGCTCGCGCCTTCGGGTAATACAAAACGCTGCTTAGACATCATGGCGTGAATTAAGTCTGGGTTATCACCATACTGCGTAACTAATTTGTTGTATTCGTCTTTGTATACATCAGAGATGTATTTTAAAAACAGCATGGTGAGGATGAAGTCTTTGTAAGTATCGGCACTGATCACACCACGGAAGGTGTCACAAGCAGCCCATACTGCTTTATTGATATCATCCTGATTGATTTGATTGGTTGCGGTCATATTTTTTAAGTCCTTATTATTGATTTTTAATTCTATTTTGTGTTAGTCAACGCTTTCAAGTGCGTGAATAGCAATGGCTTCTAGTTGTTGTTGCCTATTTTCAATAAGCTTTTGTAATACTTTTTGCTCTCTAACACCGCAGCGAGTTGTTTTTGTTTCTCTAACTTAAGTACCTTAATAGGCACATTCTCCAACACTTGCCTGCGAATACTTCGGTACATTGAACCTTCAGCAGTCGCTTTGAAATAACGCTGTGCAGGTTGTTGGTTAAGTTGCCAACATAAGAAATCGGGCACGATCACATCTTTAAACTCAGGCTTTAAACGCACCACAAAAAAGTGTGGTGAGCAGACTGTGCGTTCTAAGGAACATGCGATCAAGTCGAGCTACACGCCTTAATATTCTTAAAAGCCCAATATCAGTCAGTAATGTGGCTGATTTATCACTTTTCTACCA
>NZ_JBDXMW010000026.1:0-5449 GCF_039939215.1 Marinomonas sp. 5E14-1
TGACAGTGAATGGCGCAGAGATCGTACTGACAGCGGCTCAAATTACAGCAGACGAAGTGTTGACCACGGTAGCGGCGCCAGCAGAAGGCGAGACGATTACGGTGAGTGCGACGATCACAGACGCGGCGGGCAATACGTCAGCAGCAGGCACAGACAGCGCGGTAGTCGACACGACAGCGAGTCAAGCGCCGGTTGCTGTTGATGATGCTGTAAGTGGTGATGAAGATACTGTTATTACTATTGATGTTTTGGCGAATGATACTAGCGCTGAAAATGATGAGCTAATTATTTTGGATGCCGAGGTCTCTTCTGAAGATAAAGGAACAGTAGAAATTGTTGATGGTCGACTTCAGTTTACACCTGCTACTGACTTCAGTGGAGAAGTTACTATTAACTACACTATTTCTAATGGTGAGCTAACTTCAGAAGCAAATGTTTCGGTAACTGTCAATGCGGTAGCCGATGCTCCTACTCTAGATGTTGAGCTATCTGATGGAGTTTCCCTAGGCGTTGTTACTTTGAATCAAAATGACATTGATGATCTGGGCACGTCGGGAGACAACATCGTAAACAGTACTAATGTATTGACTGATTCAGTTTCCCGTGAATTTGACTTTGGTGAAGAGTACGCAGGGCAAGAAGTTACTATAAGCTTTGATTCTTTGATTACTGGGGGTTGGGAAGATGGAGAAAGAAATTCTAGAAGATCTGATGAAGAGACAGCTGACATCTACTTTGTGTCAATTAATGGCGAGTTACAGGGGCAATTTACGTATGAGCAAAATGGCAATAACCCTGATAGCCATAGCCAGACAAACTCTTATTCGGTGACATTAGATGATGACGGTAAGGCTACAGTTCAATTTGATGTGGCTTCTACAGCTAATGTTGAGGTTGTGAATATTACAAATATTCAGGCCAGCGTTGAATCTCTGGATTACATTAGCCAGTTAAGTATTGTAGGTACTCAAACGGATATTGATGGTAGTGAAACATTAAGTTATACCATTTCTGAATTACCTGATGGTGCAGAATTGCTAGATGCTAATGGTGAAGTGATTGATGCTAGTAGCGATGGTGATTATAGCTTAACAGCAGATGAAGTTACTGGGTTACAAGTCAAAGTTGATGCTGCTACGGCTGACTTTGATATTGAAGTTACAGTAACGTCAACCGACGGTGATTCTACGGCACAAACATCTCAAATCATCAGAGTTGGTGATACTGACACTGACACTGACACTGACACTGACACTGACACTGATGAAAATGCGGCTCCTGTTGCTGTAGATGATAGTGTGAGTACGTTGGATTCTGGCTTTGCAGGGCTTGTTGGTGAATATTATGGTACGGATGGTCAGATTGGTAGCTTAGCTGAGTTTTTAGCAATTGTTGAAGGTAATGATCCTACAGCGACATTTAATGCAACTAATATTTATTACTCCTCTAATGATCCAATTACTCAGCAAACAAGTGTTGCGACTGGAACAAATTTACAGGAATTTCTAGATGATGATGCTGCGACATTAAGTTCTGATCCGGGTGATAATACTGATGGTGGTATTCATCTTCAGGGTTATATTTACTTGGCAGCTGGTACTTATAACTTCCAAGTTAATGCGGATGACGGTTATCAGATACTAATAGATGGTAATGATGTAGCTTCTGTTAGCAATATTCAGCCAGAAACATTAACAAGTCATGATGAATTCACCATTTCAGAAGATGGGTACTATTCCATTGATATGGTTTGGTGGGATCAGGGTGGTGATTATATCTTCCAGCCAATGATTAGTTCTGATGGAGGTAGTACTTATTCAACACTAGATTCCAGCATGTTAAGTAGTATAAATACCACTCCTTCAGCTTCTACTGATGACCAATCTATTATTATTTCTGCTGATACATTGTTAGCAAATGATACTGATACTGATGGAGATGATTTATCTATTACTGAAATTAGTAATTTTCAAAACGGTAGTGCAACTTTAGTCGATGGTAATATTGTCTTTATACCTACGGAAGGATTTACTGGTATAGCAAGCTTTGATTATATTATTACAGACGGTAATGGTGGATACGATACTGCAACTGCATCGTTTGAAGTAACTTCAGCTACAAGTGACATACAGCCAACTGTTACGGTTACTGTTTCTGAGGGCGTGGAAAGTACGACATCTAGTGAATCTGAGTCTTGGGATGGATTCTCATCAAGTGATGCTGATCATTATGATGCTGACGACTATACACAATGGGTTAGTTTTACTGATGATGATGAGAAAGTGTACATTGCAGGTGATGTTATTCAGTCTCTACAGACAAAAGGTGGTGATGACCAAGTTGTTGTTGGAGATGATGTTTATTCCGCAGGTGGTGTTCAGTTGGGAGCTGGGGACGATAAATTACTTGTTGGAGATCGAGTTGAAGGCTATATAGATGCAGGGGCCGGAAATGATGAAGTCTATGTAGGTAATGATGTAAGTGCTTCTATTGGTTTAGGTGATGGTGATGACAAACTGATTGTAGATGGAACCGTAGAAACTAGTTCTAATATCAATGCAGGCTCTGGAAGCGATGAGGTTCAAATTGGTGGGGACTTATCAGGAACTGTAAGTTTAGGTGAAGGAAGTAACTATATTTCTGTTGGAGATACTGTTAGGAATACAATTACAGGTGGATCTGATAGTGATGAAATCTATGTTGGTGGAGATGTCAAAGGGTCAATTAATGCTAATTCAGGTGAAGATACTCTAATTGTAGATGGTGGTGTTGGTCAAAATACTACAATCACCATGGGAAGTGATGATGATTTTGTAGTGATTGGTGGGACGTTTGGAGATAATGTTTACATAAAAGGTGAAGGTGGAACGGACTCTATAATCTTAAAAGCTTATACAGAGGATGATTATACAGATAATGTAGATAATATTCAGGGAGCGCTATTAACTTTTGAAAATATTATGTTAGGTGACGGTACAGTAGTGAAAGGTGATGCAACTGCTTTTACTTCTTATTCTTCTGGAAGTGGTACATCAACTGATATTGGAACTTCAATATTTTCGTATATGTTAAGTGTTGTGATTGATAACCCAGATACTAGTGTTGAAAATTCAACGGTTTATTTAACCGGTATTCCTGCTGAAGCATCGCTTGAACTTGATGGTGCTGTATTAACAGTGAACGATGATGGAAGCTATAGTATTGATGTAGGTGTTAATGAAACATCTATTGAAAACTTAGTTATCAAAAGTAGTGTTGAATTACCAAACTTGGATGTGTCTGGTAGCATTGAATCTTCTGCTCAGGAAGAGGTCGACACAGCAAGTCGAGTTATGGTTAGTAGCTTTATGGTGACTGATTCTGCAAATGCGGAAGAAAGCGATCTAGAGAATGAAGTTGAATCTTCTGATCTTGCATCTGCAGAAGAAAGCGATGATAAGTCTGATGATATTGTTCTAAGTGATGATAATAATTTTGTATCCTTAAATGGCTCCTTGAGCGGTGCTATAACGGCAGAAAGTGGTAATAATACAGTTATTATTGAAGGTGATATTAATAGCGAGGCTTCTATTACTCTTACTGGCGGTAATAATCTTGTTATTTTGTCATTGGGTGTGCTTGGTTCTGTTGATGCTGGTGAAGGTGATAATGATACGATTGTCTTAAGCGATGTGAATCAAGATCTAAGTAATATTTCTAATTTTGAAAATATTATTGCTATAGGTAGTGATGGCACTATCACTGTTATTCAAGGGAATAGTGATGCTTATGAAAGTTATCTATTAGGTCTATCTAGTACAGATGAGCTATCAGTATCTGATGACGTATTATCTACAGATGTTATTGAGGCTGAAGGAGCCGAACCTGATCTTGACGTTGTTGAGTCTGATCTTGACGTTGAGTCTGATCTTGAAGTTGTTGAGACGGAAGTTGAATCTGGTCCTGAAGTTGTTGAATCTGAGGGTGATAGTACGGAAGTTGAAGTCGCTGAATCTGATATTGAAATTGAAAATGCGGAGTCTGGTGCTGAAGCTGAAGATACGTTACTTGGTAGCTTAGATGATGAGGTTATCTTTGGAGAGGAAGGCGGGGAAACCGAAGATACCAGTTCAATAGTGGAAGATTCAACCTCAGAAACGGATACTGAGGAGACGTTAGAAGCTTCAGACCTTCTTGTTGATACTGATGAAAAGGATGAGATTCAAGATTATTTGAATGAGGAGCCTGCATCTGATTCCAATGAAGAGTCTAGTAGTGTAGCAGAGGAGAGCAGTTCTGATGCTAGTAATTCTTACTCTACTACGAGCAGCATTGATGCTACTGAAAGTATTGAAAATCCGATCAACATCGATGGTTAGTAAATAGCATTGATTAAAAAGCCGAACTGGAATTTCCAGTTCGGCTTTTTTGGTCTCTACAATTTGTAAGAAATAAAATGCTTAACGAGTCAGGCCAATAGGGCAGCTAACACCTGTTCCATTTAATCCGCAATAGCCATTTGGGTTTTTGTGTAGATACTGCTGGTGATATTCTTCTGCGAAGTAATATACATCAAGTAGTTCGATTTCTGTTGTAATCATGCCATGCCCTGATTCGATAAGGACTTTTTGGTAAGCATTTTTGCTAGTTTTAATGATGGCTAAATCTGCTGCATTTTTATAATAGATGACAGAGCGATATTGGCTGCCCACATCATTGCCTTGTCTCATGCCTTGGGTTGGGTCGTGGTTTTCCCAAAAGACTTTTAAGATGTCTTCTAATGACGTGGCAGAAGTATCGAAAACGACTTGTACTACTTCACTGTGTCCTGTTTGTCCTGAGCAGGTTTCTTCATAGGTTGGGTTAGGCGTGTAACCGCCGGCGTAGCCAACGGAAGTAACGATAACACCTGGTGTATTCCAAAGTTGTCGTTCTGCTCCCCAAAAACACCCCATACCTAAAATTACTTCCGCTTCGTTTTCCTTCGGCGTACGAATAAAAGGTTCGTTATTAATCACACTGATGCCAGAGATACTGAGAGGGGTGCTTCTACCAGGAAGAGCTTGCTCTTTTTCTGGGATCATGGATTTTTTCAAAATGTCGTTAATATTGTCTGACATTTTTGACTCCTTTAAAAAATGGTTGAAATTTTTAATGGTTATCTTTTTACAGCCAGAATAGAGCTGATACAAGTACTTTCAAGTTTTATATGGTTAGCTTCACAATAAGTAAAAAAGATGATTCTTAAAACTAATCTCGTGTTATTTGTTAACTGGCCTTGACTCCTTGTTTTATCTACCTATAATACGCACCTCGTTAACACGAGCTAAGCAGTTTTGTTAAGCTAGGCACCATTATAGGAATGGTAAAAGTTAGCGAAGATTAGTCGCGGGATGGAGCAGTCTGGTAGCTCGTCGGGCTCATAACCCGAAGGTCGTTGGTTCGAATCCGGCTCCCGCAACCAACTAAT
>NZ_JBDXMW010000027.1:0-2927 GCF_039939215.1 Marinomonas sp. 5E14-1
GTCAAGCCTCACGAGCAATTAGTATTGGTTAGCTCAATGCCTCACAGCACTTACACACCCAACCTATCAACGTCCTAGTCTCGAACGGCTCTTTAGGGGACTCAAGTCCCAGTGAGATCTCATCTTGAGGGAGGCTTCCCGCTTAGATGCTTTCAGCGGTTATCCCGTCCGAACATAGCTACCCGGCAATGCCACTGGCGTGACAACCGGAACACCAGAGGTTCGTCCACTCCGGTCCTCTCGTACTAGGAGCAGCTCCTCTCAAATCTCAAACGTCCACGGCAGATAGGGACCGAACTGTCTCACGACGTTCTAAACCCAGCTCGCGTACCACTTTAAATGGCGAACAGCCATACCCTTGGGACCGGCTTCAGCCCCAGGATGTGATGAGCCGACATCGAGGTGCCAAACACCGCCGTCGATGTGAACTCTTGGGCGGTATCAGCCTGTTATCCCCGGAGTACCTTTTATCCGTTGAGCGATGGCCCTTCCATACAGAACCACCGGATCACTAAGACCTACTTTCGTACCTGCTCGACGTGTCTGTCTCGCAGTTAAGCGTGCTTTTGCCTTTACACTCTATGCATGATTTCCGACCATGCTGAGCACACCTTCGTGCTCCTCCGTTACTCTTTGGGAGGAGACCGCCCCAGTCAAACTACCCACCACACAGTGTCCTCGATCCAGATAATGGACCTGAGTTAGAACCTCAAACATACCAGGGTGGTATTTCAAGATTGGCTCCAATGAGACTGGCGTCCCATCTTCAAAGCCTCCCACCTATCCTACACAAGTAGGTTCAAAGTTCACTGTGAAGCTATAGTAAAGGTTCACGGGGTCTTTCCGTCTAGCCGCGGATACACAGCATCTTCACTGCGATTTCAATTTCACTGAGTCTCGGGTGGAGACAGTGTGGCCATCGTTACGCCATTCGTGCAGGTCGGAACTTACCCGACAAGGAATTTCGCTACCTTAGGACCGTTATAGTTACGGCCGCCGTTTACTTGGGCTTCGATCAAGAGCTTCGCCGAAGCTAACCCCATCAATTAACCTTCAAGCACCGGGCAGGCGTCACACCCTATACGTCCACTTTCGTGTTTGCAGAGTGCTGTGTTTTTAATAAACAGTCGCAGCCACCTGGTATCTTCGACCGATCAATGCTTACGGAGCAAGTCCTTCACACTAACCGGCGTACCTTCTCCCGAAGTTACGGTACCATTTTGCCTAGTTCCTTCACCCGAGTTCTCTCAAGCGCCTTGGTATTCTCTACCTGACCACCTGTGTCGGTTTGGGGTACGGTTCGATCATATCTGAAGCTTAGAAGTTTTTCCTGGAAGCATGGCATCAACCACTTCACCCAAAAGAGGGCTCGTCGTCAGTTCTCGGTCTTAAAAGGACCCGGATTTGCCTAAGTCCTAAACCTACCGCCTTAAACACAGACAACCATCGCTGTGCTGGCCTAGCCTTCTCCGTCTCTCCATCGCAATATGTACGAGTACAGGAATATTAACCTGTTTCCCATCGACTACGCATTTCTGCCTCGCCTTAGGGGCCGACTCACCCTGCCCTGATTAACATGGGACAGGAAACCTTGGTCTTCCGGCGGGGGAGTTTTTCACTCCCCTTATCGTTACTCATGTCAACATTCGCACTTCTGATACCTCCAGCCTGCCTTACAGCTTGACCTTCAACGGCTTACAGAACGCTCCTCTACCATCCAAGATAAATCTTGAATCCGTAGCTTCGGTGTACAGTTTAGCCCCGTTATATCTTCCGCGCAGGCCGACTCGACTAGTGAGCTATTACGCTTTCTTTAAAGGATGGCTGCTTCTAAGCCAACCTCCTAGCTGTCTAAGCCTTCCCACATCGTTTCCCACTTAACTGTAACTTTGGGACCTTAGCTGACGGTCTGGGTTGTTTCCCTTTCCACGACGGACGTTAGCACCCGCCGTGTGTCTCCCGTAATTGCACTCATTGGTATTCGGAGTTTGCATGGGGTTGGTAAGTCGGGATGACCCCCTAGCCCAAACAGTGCTCTACCCCCAATGGTGAGATACGAGGCGCTACCTAAATAGCTTTCGAGGAGAACCAGCTATCTCCGAGCTTGATTAGCCTTTCACTCCTATCCACAAGTCATCCCCGGACTTTTCAACGTACGTGGGTTCGGTCCTCCAGTTAGTGTTACCCAACCTTCAACCTGCTCATGGATAGATCGCCCGGTTTCGGGTCTATTCCCAGCAACTAAACGCCCTATTAAGACTCGGTTTCCCTACGGCTCCGCTAATCGCTTAACCTTGCTACTGAAAATAAGTCGTTGACCCATTATACAAAAGGTACGCAGTCACGGAACAAGTCCGCTCCCACTGCTTGTACGTACACGGTTTCAGGATCTATTTCACTCCCCTCACAGGGGTTCTTTTCGCCTTTCCCTCACGGTACTGGTTCACTATCGGTCAGTCAGGAGTATTTAGCCTTGGAGGATGGTCCCCCCATGTTCAGACAGGATAACACGTGTCCCGTCCTACTCGATTTCATTAAAATGGCGTTTTCGTATACGGGGCTATCACCCACTATGGCGACCCTTTCCAGAGTCTTCTACTAACACCAAATCAACTTAAGGGCTAATCCCCTTTCGCTCGCCGCTACTTAGGGAATCTCGGTTGATTTCTTTTCCTCCGGGTACTTAGATGTTTCAGTTCCCCGGGTTCGCCTCGTTAAGCTATGTATTCACTTAACGATACCCGCAAGCGGGTGGGTTTCCCCATTCGGAAATCTCGGGATCAAAGTTTGTTTATCAACTCCCCCGAGCTTATCGCAGATTACCACGTCCTTCATCGCCTCTGACTGCCAAGGCATCCACCGTGCACGCTTGGTCACTTGACCATATAACCCAAAATAGTTTCGGATCACATACCTAAGAGCTTTTG
>NZ_JBDXMW010000028.1:0-1757 GCF_039939215.1 Marinomonas sp. 5E14-1
AACGAGGCTGTAGAATTACTCATTCCCAGCCGATTTAATTAATATAAATCCACCATATTTCACATCCAACTAAAACTCAACAGGCCATTCTATTTTCAACTCATAAACGAAGCTACAGATGACTAAAGGCATCGTAAGTGGCTCAGGTTCCGTAAGAACTTAAGGCATACCTTTTAGCTAATGCAGACTATCCCTAAGTTTTTCGATGTTATGAACGAGGCAATACATTTTCCATTGGGTATTCACTTTTTCTTGGCCGCGCAGCGTGAATTTGTTCATACCTTTATTGACTGTGATGTTGCCAAACACCGGTTCGATAGCACCAAGTCGTTTACTGTATTGTCGTCTTCCTATTGGGCTGTCTATCTTGGCTTTCATTTTATCGCCATAACTTAGCTTTTTGCGCACCTCGTCATGTAAGAACTGAACTTGCCTCCCTCTATCCTTCGGTGGATTACGCATGCACTGTTGCCTTAATGGACACACCTTGCAGTCCTTCAAGTAACCGCAAAATCGAGCGTATTGTTGATTGTGGCTTTTTACATTGGCGCCACTTAACCACATTTCGTTCCCTGCTGGACAGTGGCACGTTTGTGTTGCTTCATCATAATGAAAATCATCTGAGGTGAATAATCTTGGCTTGCCTTTGCTGCATTTCAATCTACGTTTTTCTTGCTCTGTTTCATACGTTTCACTCTCTTTAAATAGCGGATTACGTTTTCTAAATTGATTGTCTGCAATATAACTATCGAACCCACTTTGAGCCATAAACTCCAAATTCGCTTCGCTGTTAAAGCCACTGTCTGCGGTGAATTTGATTGTGTGATCGTTTAGTTGTTTTTGCTTGGATAGCTTATCAAGCTGCTGCTTTAGTTGAGTAACGGCTGGCGCTAAGGTTTGTTGCTCACCAACAGATCCCCATGTTTGGGCTTGTAGAATAATTTGATGCTTATCATCGTTAATCGCAATCCCGTTGTAACCTTGAATCGTGCCTTTACTGGTCGTCATCTTGGCGCTGTCAGGATCAGTAATATTACTTTTAACAGGTGTTTTACGACTGCCTAGTTTTTCTTTATTAGAAGACAAAAACGCATTGATTTTATCCGCGCTCTTATCCAATTTTTGTTGTTGCTTTAAATCATGCTGAACTTCGTCTTCACTTAATCCATCTTGTGCTTGATGACGCTCAAGTATGCGTTGACTGGCACGACGTAGCTTGGCTTGTTTTCGCTCAAGCTCATCAAAGGTACCACTCCATTCTTTACTCGCGTTAGACCGTATTTTGCAGCCATCGATGGCAAACATATTTCGTCCGATCAAACCTTCACGATCACATATCATCAGCACTTGCGTAAACAAAGGTTCAATCTGGTCTTTCATGTTAGCAACAAAATGCGCGATAGATGTGTAATGAGGCTGCGTATCCCCAGACAAACTCATGAAGGTAATATTCGTTTCACACGCTTTCGCAATACGGCGACTGCTGACTAACCCTCGTGAATAACCAAACAAGACAATTTTTAACATCACTGACGGAGGATACGCCGCAGCACCACCATTATCGTTGTTATACCATTCGTCAAAAGAACTTAGATCAAGGTGTTTATCAATGATATGAGAGAGTGCGTATTCAAATGTACCGGGGATAATTTGTTGTGAAAAATCAATCGGAATGAATTTACTTTGGCAGGATAAGTCAGGTTTATAATTAGCCATCACGTTCAACTGTAGCGAATAATAGTGATTAGATAACAGAG
>NZ_JBDXMW010000029.1:0-1240 GCF_039939215.1 Marinomonas sp. 5E14-1
CTTGCTAAAACAACTTATGGGAGCTCCAACAGCAACAAGAACATGGCATCTAACCTGACCGACTTAGCACTAACACTAGACAAATCGGTAGATGTATTCAAATTGTAGGATACTGATTAAGGCTCAATCTGAAAAAAGTACTTATAATTTAAAAATTAGTATTGATAAAACTCAAATTTGACCAAACACTCTTCGTTAGAAGAAGCTTGGCAACTACTATACGGCTTCAAAATCGTGAATGAGCTAAGGAAAGGACACAAAACACTATGAGCGCTAAAGGAAAGTTATTAAGTTATATCGGGGCACTGTTTGTAATTGCAATATTAATTGTATCGCTGACAGGCTATCTCAACTTCAAATCAGCTTCAGTGACTAGTTCAACAAAAAGCTTAGAAAAAGAATCCTTTTTAATTTCGAATGCTTTGGATCAAAAGATACAACGCTATTTCGATAACCTTTACGTTTTAGGTGAAAATTTAGACATTGATACCAACGGACAAGCAGGTGATGCAGACACTATCGTTAATCAATTAAGAACGGTCAAAAACTACTTAGATGTCGTTGCCACCGTTGTAGCATTAAAAGATGGCACGAGTTTTATATCGACAGGCCAAGTAATTGAAAAAAATAAACGAGCGCTAGATCGTGAATGGTATACCAGAATCTTTGCAGGCGAGAAAAAAATCATCACCAAACCATATAAAACAGCAACAGATGATTTTGTAATGGCGTTAGCCATTCCGGTGATACGTAACAACAATGTTGTCGCTACATTGTTAGTTAACATGAACGTTCTTACAATTACAGAGTTCTCAAACAGTTTATCTGAAAGTAATCAACTTATCGTCAGCAGAGCGGATGGTTTCGTTCTTGCAGCTCCTGAAGCTAACAACATTGGCGAAAATTTATTCGAACTTCAACCCTCGTTCGAAGCTTATAAGGACAAAAAGAGCAGTCAGCATCACTATGATTACTTAGGAAAAGAATACGTTGTTAGTAACGCCAGAATTGATTCCTTAGGTTGGAATGTTTGGGCGCTGGATACAACAAGTCATATCAATGCTGCTTCAAACTCAAATCTTGCTCAAGGGCTTATTTTCTCTATTATTTTGATTTTGATCTCTCTCGTTATCATCTACTTGACGGTTGTTAAACTGATGTACAAACCGATAGGCGGCGAACCAAAAGAAATCGAAGAGCTTGTTAAACGTGTTGCCAATGGTGATTTAACACTAAATAC
>NZ_JBDXMW010000030.1:0-1174 GCF_039939215.1 Marinomonas sp. 5E14-1
CTAAGGAACATGCGATCAAGTCGAGCTACACGCCTTAATATTCTTAAAAGCCCAATATCAGTCAGTAATGTGGCTGATTTATCACTTTTCTACCACTAAACAAGATAATTACACCTTGTTTAGTGGTTTTTAAACGGATTACTCCCTTGCGGCTCGGATCATCTGATCAACTCGAAACACGTTTGCAAGGGCAAACAACATGGACAATTTGCTGTCATTTTTAGCTAAACCACGATAAATCGCTTTTCTAAAACCAAATTGACATTTAATTATTCTGAAGGGATGTTCAACTTTTGCTCGAATACTGGCCTTTATGTATTCCGTTTTGATTGGCTGTTTATTTTTTCTAGGATGCTTTTTTAAGACTCTTATTTTGCTTGGAATCTCAGCAATCAACCAATCGGCTTTGACATCTTTTAGTTCTTCTCGTTTTTGAGCGCCACGATAGCCTGAATCGGCTGAGATGAATTCTTCCTCACCATGAAGAAGGTTTTCTGTTTCCGTGATGTCATGCACGTTGGCGGCTGTGGTGCTTAAACTGTGAGTGAGCCCTGTTCTTGCATCCACACCAATATGGGCTTTCAGACCGAAGAACCATTGCTTACCCTTTTGAGTTTGGTGCATCTCAGGGTCTCTTTCTTTGGCTTTGTTCTTAGTTGAGCTGGCTGATTCAATAATAGTGGCGTCAACAATCGTACCTTCTTTGAGGTAAATACCTGCGCCAGAGAGCCATTTATTCACTTCTTTAAAAAGCTGGCGCGAGAGCTTATGTTTTTCTAATAATTGCCTGAAGTTCATGATGGTAGTGTGATCGGGAATCGGTTTATCTAACGACAGGTCAGCAAACAAGCGCATGGAGGTGATCTCATACAAGGCATCCTCCATCGCTGGATCACTCATGTTATACCAATGTTGCATGCAATGAATGCGGAACATTGTTGATAGTGGATAAGGTCTTCTTCCATTCCCTGGTTTAGGATAAAACGGCTCAATAACCGCTTCTAGTTGATCCCAAGGCATCAAATCATTCATGCGAGAAAGGAAAATTTCCTTACGTGTTTTACGGCGTTTGTTGTTGAACTCGCTATCGGCAAAAGTGAGTTGGTGTGACATGGTTGAGGCTCTAAAACTTAAAGCGCGATTATCGCATGGCTAGGACTTGTTCGCATATTCC
>NZ_JBDXMW010000032.1:0-992 GCF_039939215.1 Marinomonas sp. 5E14-1
GTTGTTAAACTGATGTACAAACCGATAGGCGGCGAACCAAAAGAAATCGAAGAGCTTGTTAAACGTGTTGCCAATGGTGATTTAACACTAAATACACAGGTAACAGGTCAAGAAACAGGGGTCTATGCAGCCACTATTTTGATGATCAATAACCTGAAATCAATTATCCGCAATATCGATAATGCGACTGGACAGCTTAAGTCCTCTTCAGACAAGGTTTCTGCCTCTGCAACCAAAACAAACCAAAGCTCTGAAGATCAAATGATGCAATTAGAGAACACATCAACTGCTATGAATGAAATGACCATGACGGTTGAGGAAGTGGCTCGCAACGCTATACAAGCATCCTCCGCGGCAAAAGAAGCGAACCAGTTCTCTGATGAAGGTATCAAAGTCGTTAAAGAAATGAATAATGACATTGCCACTCTATTGTCTGGCATTGAAAAAGTAATGCTTGTTACTACGAAACTTGAGCAAGAAACTCAAGGTATTGGGGCAATTCTAGAAGTTATCGATGCGATATCTGAGCAAACCAACCTACTAGCATTGAACGCTGCAATTGAAGCCGCTCGTGCTGGTGAACACGGTCGTGGCTTTGCCGTCGTTGCTGATGAAGTTCGTAACCTTGCTAACCGAACTAAAGAAAGTACAAATGAAATTCAAGGTGTGATTAGCAGCTTACAGGGTGAAGCAAAACGTTCTGTTCAGTTGATGAATAGCAACATGGAAGATGCAAAAACAACCGCTAGCAAATCAGACGATGCCAATAAAGCACTGCAATCTATCAGACAATCTGTCTCTGTGATACAAGACATGAACGTCCAAATTGCAACCGCTGCCGAAGAGCAAACTCACGTTGCGTCTGAAATTAACGTTAGCATTGTTTCCATTAACGACCTTGCTAAAACAACTTATGGGAGCTCCAACAGCAACAAGAACATGGCATCTAACCTGACCGACTTAGCACTAACACTAGACAAATCGGTAGATGT
>NZ_JBDXMW010000033.1:0-582 GCF_039939215.1 Marinomonas sp. 5E14-1
ACTGTCAACGTATCGCCAGCCACTGCACCTGTATCCGCAAGAGAGATGGTTACGTCAACCGCACCGTCGGCTTCACTATTGTTGATAAAGCCATCGCTGTTCGCATCTTCTGTGATAGTAACGCTCGGCGCATTAGCCGCCGTTATATCAACTGTGTGTGTAGAGATAACGCTACTATTAACGGGATTACCAGCTGCATCTTCTGACTGTACAACAATCTCAAACTCAGTATCCGCCGCTAAATCAGAACCTGAAACAGAAAGGTTCCAATTACCGCTAGATTTCACTTCCGTTGTATATGTAGTTCCATTAATTTCAAGAGTAATTGTGTCGCCTTCTGCTATATCTCCACCGTAAGCACGACCAAATATAGTAACGTTACCATCACTCTCAGTTGCATTAATAACATCGTCAGAGGTAATACTATTCACCTTAACGACACCTTCATTTGCCGTTTTATCGACAACTGCAGATGCTGTACCTTCTTCTGACGTATTTCCTGCCGCATCCGTAATCGTCGCTGTCACTGTGACCGTCTCGCCATCTGCAACCGCTTCAACCGTCGTATCTACAGAACCCGCT
>NZ_JBDXMW010000034.1:0-526 GCF_039939215.1 Marinomonas sp. 5E14-1
TCACACACGCGGCATGGCTGGATCAGGCTTGCGCCCATTGTCCAATATTCCCCACTGCTGCCTCCCGTAGGAGTCTGGGCCGTGTCTCAGTCCCAGTGTGACTGGCCATCCTCTCAGACCAGTTAGAGATCGTCGCCTTGGTGAGCCTTTACCCCACCAACTAGCTAATCTCACGCAGGCTCATCTAATAGCGGAAGGTCCTAAGATCCCCTCCTTTCCCCCTAAGGGCGTATGCGGTATTAGCATGCGTTTCCACATGTTGTCCCCCTCTACTAGGCAGATTCCTACGCGTTACTCACCCGTCCGCCGCTCGTCAGCAGGAGCAAGCTCCCCTGTTACCGCTCGACTTGCATGTGTTAAGCCTGCCGCCAGCGTTCAATCTGAGCCATGATCAAACTCTTCAGTTAAAAAGTTTGCTTACTCAAGTATCGAAACACTAACAATTTACTTATAAAGCGAATTGACGTGTTTGACGTCTCGTAAGACTTCAATTTTTTTGACCAAATACACACTAAAAATAGCAATG
>NZ_JBDXMW010000035.1:0-437 GCF_039939215.1 Marinomonas sp. 5E14-1
AGAACACACTCAAAGCACGCTTTGAATCGATTCTGTTTAGTGTCTTGCTTAGGACTCTCGCTAATCTTTCACACAGAATAAATAAGAAATGGTGGAGCTATGCGGGATCGAACCGCAGACCTCCTGCGTGCAAAGCAGGCGCTCTCCCAGCTGAGCTATAGCCCCATATCTTATCTTTCACTGAATTGTATTTGGTGGGTCTGGGCCGATTTGAACGGCCGACCTCACCCTTATCAGGGGTGCGCTCTAACCAACTGAGCTACAGACCCAAATACTTTCTGTGCTTCTCATAAAGTAGATATTGTACAGTTAAGATAAGTTACTTATGCAACCTAAGCTGTACCATCAGATAATTTGTGTGAACGCTCACCAGAGCTTCTATCGTTTAAGGAGGTGATCCAGCCCCAGGTTCCCCTAGGGCTACCTTGTTACGACTT
>NZ_JBDXMW010000036.1:0-428 GCF_039939215.1 Marinomonas sp. 5E14-1
TAACGTTTTGCTAATAGGCAAATTACGTTGGCTATAATGTGCGAGGCACGAGCGCAGCCAACTGTTTTTTGTCCTTTTGAGCGACTTGTTATGTTTTTAATTTAACCGCTGTTCCAAATACCATAATTTCAGATGAACCATCCATAATTGTACTGGTAGTAAAACGAATACCTACAACTGCATCCGCTCCTTTTTCACGAGCATTTTCAATTAAACGAGAAACGGCGATGTCACGTGCATCAGTTAGCATTTCTGTATAACCGCGGATTTCACCACCAACAATACTTTTTAAGCCAGCCATAATGTCACGGCCAATATGCTTTGCTTGAACAACATTGCCAGTAACAATACCTACTATTTCTTCAATCTCTTTACCAGGAATTGACTCGGTAGTCGAATAAATCATAAAGCTTCCTTGAAAACATAAC
>NZ_JBDXMW010000037.1:0-407 GCF_039939215.1 Marinomonas sp. 5E14-1
TCCAGTTCGAGGAGCCATCGGAGTATAGCGCAGTCTGGTAGCGCGCCTGCTTTGGGAGCAGGATGTCGGGGGTTCGAATCCCTCTACTCCGACCATTTTTATCATCACCTTGTAATGGTGGGCGTAGCTCAGTTGGTAGAGCTCCGGATTGTGATTCCGGCGGTCGTGGGTTCAAGCCCCATCGTCCACCCCATTGCTACTGATAGTTGGGTCGTTAGCTCAGTTGGTAGAGCAGTTGACTTTTAATCAATTGGTCACTGGTTCGAATCCAGTACGACCCACCACTATCCAACGCTAAATTCTGCGTATCTGATTAATTCCTCGATAGCTCAGTTGGTAGAGCAAATGACTGTTAATCATTGGGTCACTGGTTCGAGTCCAGTTCGAGGAGCCATCGGAGTATAGCG
>NZ_JBDXMW010000038.1:0-400 GCF_039939215.1 Marinomonas sp. 5E14-1
CCTTCTGCTGAGGTGTTGCCCGCAGCATCAGTAATCGTTGCCGTCACTGTGACCGTCTCGCCTTCCGCAACCACTTCAACCGTCGTGTCTACAGAGCCCGCTTCGATATCAGTATCTGTTAATTCGATCTCTGTACCATTCACTGTCAACGTATCGCCCGCAACCGCTCCAGTATCTGCAAGAGAGATAGTGACATTGACTGCACCGTCGGCTTCACTATTGTTGATGAAGCCATCACTGTTCGCATCTTCTGTGATCGTCACTGACGGTGTCGCTGGCGCTGTGGTATCAGTATCAGCATCAGCATCAGTATCAGTATCAGTATCAGTATCAGTATCAGTATCAGTATCAGTATCAGTATCAGTATCAGTATCAGTATCAGTATCAGTATCAGTATCAG
>NZ_JBDXMW010000039.1:0-397 GCF_039939215.1 Marinomonas sp. 5E14-1
GATTTACGATAATAGAAGTCACTAGGTTAAAGTGAACTTCCACCGGTTTAACGCTTGATTCATCGTTATTTCAAAATTTGAATTGTTAAAGAGCATCCCTAAGTTACCTTAGGTAGAGGAAAACACACTTAAAAAGTGTACTCACCTCAAATTGTGGAGGAAAATTATAGAGAGATAAATTTTCTAGTCAAGCACTTCCAATTAGTTTTTCAAGATTATTATTCAGAATAAATTTAAACCAAAAAACATATCTTCAAAATCAAAAAAGGCCGCTAAAAGCGGCCTTTTTATTTAAGAATAAAATCAGATAATTTGTGTGAACGCTCACCAGAGCTTCTATCGTTTAAGGAGGTGATCCAGCCCCAGGTTCCCCTAGGGCTACCTTGTTACGACTTCA
>NZ_JBDXMW010000040.1:0-389 GCF_039939215.1 Marinomonas sp. 5E14-1
CCACCGTGCACGCTTGGTCACTTGACCATATAACCCAAAATAGTTTCGGATCACATACCTAAGAGCTTTTGTACCTCTTAGGATTTACGATAATAAGAAACACTAGGTTAAAGTGCTTCTCACCGGTTTAACGCTTGATTCATCGTTATTTCAAAATTTGAATTGTTAAAGAGCAAGTTTAGTGCAAAGCACTAAGTCAGAGACTAAAAAATCAGAACACACTCAAAGCACGCTTTGAATCGATTCTGTTTAGTGTCTTGCTTAGGACTTTGTGCTAATGCTTTTAAGATAGGTATCAGATAATTTGTGTGAACGCTCACCAGAGCTTCTATCGTTTAAGGAGGTGATCCAGCCCCAGGTTCCCCTAGGGCTACCTTGTTACGACTTCA
>NZ_JBDXMW010000041.1:0-358 GCF_039939215.1 Marinomonas sp. 5E14-1
ACTCGCGACCCCAACCTTGGCAAGGTTGTGCTCTACCACTGAGCTATTCCCGCATATCATGTTGCCCTACTCTATTCGGATAACACATTGCTCTTTTATCAAAAAAGAACATCAAAATTAGTGGCGTCCCATAGGGGGTTCGAACCCCTGTTACCGCCGTGAAAGGGCGGTGTCCTAGACCTCTAGACGAATGGGACGCAGATCAGTTTTGTGAAAACTGTAAACTTAACTCAAACAACAAGCACTCACTTAATAAAAGAAAGTGGCGTCCCATAGGGGGTTCGAACCCCTGTTACCGCCGTGAAAGGGCGGTGTCCTAGACCTCTAGACGAATGGGACGCAAATCAGTTTTATGAAA
>NZ_JBDXMW010000042.1:0-349 GCF_039939215.1 Marinomonas sp. 5E14-1
TCCAGTTCGAGGAGCCATCGGAGTATAGCGCAGTCTGGTAGCGCGCCTGCTTTGGGAGCAGGATGTCGGGGGTTCGAATCCCTCTACTCCGACCAGCTACTTTTCATTGTTGTTTTTTTGAGCGGGTCGTTAGCTCAGTTGGTAGAGCAGTTGACTTTTAATCAATTGGTCACTGGTTCGAATCCAGTACGACCCACCATTCTTGGTAGTCCCTTCTTTTCTCTTGTTATTTCTTTTGCTGACTTTTAATTTTGGCCATCTGCCATCTGCCATCTGCCATCTGCCATCTGCCATCTGCCATCTGCCATCTGCCATCTGCCATCTGCCATCTGCCATCTGCCATCTGCCA
>NZ_JBDXMW010000043.1:0-329 GCF_039939215.1 Marinomonas sp. 5E14-1
TACCATCGGCGATGGCGCTTTTCACTTCTGAGTTCGGGATGGGATCAGGTGGTTCAACGCCTCTATGATCGTCAAGCAATTCGGTTGCGTTCGTTTTGGTGGCTTTTTTATTGCCTTACCCAAAACACGCGAAGACATGCTTGGATCTTTAACAATTCATTTTGAAATAACGTGTATCAAGGTTAAACCGATCTTTCATCATTACTGATGCTTTATCGTAATATATGTAAAACTACTTTGGTGTTATATGGTCAAGCCTCACGAGCAATTAGTATTGGTTAGCTCAATGCCTCACAGCACTTACACACCCAACCTATCAACGTCCTAGT
>NZ_JBDXMW010000044.1:0-322 GCF_039939215.1 Marinomonas sp. 5E14-1
TAAAGAGCCGTTCGAGACTAGGACGTTGATAGGTTGGGTGTGTAAGTGCTGTGAGGCATTGAGCTAACCAATACTAATTGCTCGTGAGGCTTGACTATATAACGCCAAAGTAGTTTTTAAAGCACATATTACGATAAAGTACTGAAATTGTTCCTGACAATTTTCAGCATTTCCTCCATCCATGGAGGTCGCTGGTTTAACCTTGATACACGTTGTTTCAAAAAAGAGAATTGTTAAAGATCCAAGCATGTCTTCGCGTGTTTTGGTAAGGCAATAAAAAAGCCACCAGAACGAACGCAACCGAATTGCTTGACGATCATAG